>JBCBOC010000440.1:0-4266 GCA_039821475.1 Cyanobacteria bacterium J06632_22
ATAGGGATCCCCCCCGTAAGGTGGATAACTGAATCGAAAATTCATCGTGCCACCCACCGTCCTGCCATTCGACCGAGCGTGCCGCCTCATCCCAACGGTCGTAATCGCCGATACGCCATTGCCACCCCATCCGCGCTCCCAACATTTCCTGGGAACAACACCACTGGCGTATCGGCGATTACGACCGTTGGGATGAGGCGACACGCTCGGTCGAATGGCAGGACGGTGGGTGGCACGATGAATTTTCGATTCAGTTATCCACCTTACGGGGGGGATCCCTATTTATGCTGTGTTTTGAACCGGAGGTAATAGTCTGGCTGGGGCTGTTTTTAATTTATTGGTGGTTCGATCTCTCGATATTGAACGGGCAAGGTTGTTCTACCAGCGGATGGGACTCTCGTTTGTAAAGCACGCTCATGGTGCAGGACCAGAACACTATACTTCCGAGGCCAATGGATTTGTGTTTGAGATTTACCCGGCCCGTAGCAATGACGCAGTGACGAGACACGTGCGGATCGGGTTTGAGGTTGATAACGTGGATGCTGCTTTGGCCGCACTGCTTGAGGCTGAGGCCGTTATTCTCAGCAAACCTGCCGATTCTCAGTGGGGGCGGCGGGCTGTGGTTAAGGATTTCGAGGGGCGTGCGGTAGAGCTAGTGGCGTCGGTGTACCCTTAGCGCAGTCCTGCTAGACCAGAGGGTCATCGAGCAGCTTTATCTAGCTGCATTTCCTCGATGATACGCTCTAGGCCCTGACTGTCAGTGCGATAAACGGTGTTGCAGAAGTGGCAAGTAGCCTCTGCGCCACCGTCAGTTTCGATCATGTCTCGGAGTTCTTCTTCGCCCAGCATCTTGAGGGCACCAAGCATGCGTTCTTTGGTACAGGGGCAGTGGAATCGGAGGGGTTGGCTGTGGGGAAAGATATGCAGCCCCATGTCGCCGACCAGGTCTGCGAAAATTTCAGGCAGGGTTTTGCCTGCTTGGAGGAGAGGGGTAAAGCCTGTGAGCGTGGCCAGGCGAGACTCTAGTTGGGTCACCAGAGCTTCGTCTCTGGCTGCTTTGGGCAGGACTTGTAGGAGGAGACCGCCTGCAGCTTCAATGCCGTCGGTATTGACGAGGACGCCGAGGGCCAAGGCTGAGGGGGTTTGCTCGGACGTCGCGAGGTATTGGGTGACGTCATCGCCGATTTCCCCGGTCACAAGTTCCACAGTGCTGGAATAGGGTTGGCCATAGCCAAGATCACGGGTGACGTAAAGGTAACCTTCTTTGCCCACAGCGCCACCGACATCAAGTTTGCCGTGGAGGTTCAGGGGAATATCAACCTGTGGATGATCGACATAGCCACGGACGGTGCCGTTGAGTCCAGCATCGATCAGCATGCCACCCATGGGTCCGCTCCCTTTGATACGGAGGTTCACACGGGCCTGGGCCTGTTTCATGTTGGAGGCTAGGAGCAGGCCTGCCGTCATAGCGCGACCCAGGGCGGCGGTGGCAACATAGGACAGTTGGTGTCGGGTGCGGGCTTCTTCGGTCAGTTGGGTGGTGATCGCTCCGACGACGCGAATGCCGCCGTCTGCTGCTGTTGCGCGAATTAGCTGGTCCGCCATAGGTTCCATACAGTTCTTAATACATCTATTGTACGGGGCGGGCGGGGGCTCTGGGCATAGGCCGAGGTTGGGATAACCGCTTATATTGATAGGGAAAGAACTATTGAGCCGGACATGTTTGGGACGTTTCAGCAGAGTCAGTTAAGGATTGAAGTGGATGCGAGTGCGATCGCAATCTGTGAAGCCCTGACCCATCCAGACAAATTGCAACAGTGGCTATGGCCGCAGCAGTTGACCGGTGATTTTCAGCAGACCTTGGTCGGGGGAGAAACCTTCACCAGTCAACTGGGGCCGCTACAGCTCATCAACCACAAGGTAGACCTGTTGACGCCGACATCAGTAAGGTTTTTGCTATCGGGCAGCATCGACGGACACCATGAGTGGTGCTGGGGCGATGGCTGGGTTCAGTCCCGGTTGGAAGGAGTGTCGCTATTGCCGCTTAACTTGGCTCAGACGGCTGGATTGCTAAGGTTAAGGCTATTTTTGACGCAGGAAGAAGGGGACGAACAGCCCCCCACTGCTGCTGCACCGGTGGCGGCGGTCTAGAAGAAACGCCATATTCTGCCTAGTTCCTCTCAACAACCATGGCGGAGCCCCCGCCCCGTCGCAGGGGCTCCGCCACGGCAATCATTTCCCCCTCGGGCGTTATCCCCACTCCCGTGGCGGCACCAATTTCTTCTGTCATCCTGAACTGATGCCCCTGGGCAATCAGTTCCGCTGCCAGCGGTTCTTCCTCAAACCCAGTTTCTGCTAGCGTTTCTGTTGTGTTGCGCTGGGACAGCCGTGGCGCTGCGATCGCACCGGGCAAATCCTGACCAAAATCTACCAAATTGTTCACGATCCCTAGCACCGTCGTAATGATTGTCGAGCCCCCCGGCGACCCAAAGGCATAAATCTGCCCATCCCCCGGTGCGCCTACCATGATGGTGGGCGACATACTGCTGCGGGGGCGCTTGCCAGGTTCCGGCGTATTGGGATGGGGAACCACTGGGTTAAAGTCTGTCAGCTCATTGTTGAGAATGAAGCCGTGCCCCGGTACCACGATGCCTGACCCGCCGGTCGACTCAATGGTCAGCGTGTAGGAGACCATTTGCCCTGCGGCATCTGCCACGGTCAGATGGGTGGTGGAGAATCCTTCGGGAGAAGGCGAAACGGTGACCACGGGCGGCTGTGTGAGGCTGGGACTCGGATCGTTTTGAAACGGTATAGGATTACCTGGTGCCGCCGATACACCAGCCTGTCGCGCTGTCATCGTGGCGGCCCGTTGCCGCAAATAATCTGCCTTAAATAGGCCCAACAGTGGCACGTCTACATATTCTGGGTCGCCCAGGTAAGCATTGCGGTCGGCATAGGCCAGCCGTGAGGCTGCCAGAATATAGTGCTGCGCATCCGCCGTGGGCAACGCGCCCAGCGGTAGATCTTCTAGGAGTTCCAGCGTCTGCGCAACGGTAATGCCACCGCTGCTCGGTAGCCCCATGCCGTAGATTTGAAACCCGCGATATTGGTTGACGATGGGCGGTCTGACCCGTACTTCGTAACGATCCAGATCGCCCATGACCATGCGACCGGGGTAAACCCGAAAAGAGGGGTTAACCACCGTTGGCGGCGACTGCACCGTCTTGACAATCGCCTCACCCAGGGCGCCGCGGTAGAACACGTTGGTGCCCTGGGCCGCAATCTGACGATAGGTGTCCGCCAGATCCGGGTTGGTAAAGTTTGAGCCCACGGCCGGTGGCGCACCATTGGGCAGGTATAGGTCTCGGGTACTGGTAAAGGCCGCAAATCTGGTCTGGTTACGCTCGATTTGGCTGGCCAAGGTGTCATCGACGGTGAAGCCGGTGTCTGCGATTGCGATCGCACCTTGCAATGCCTCCCCCAAACTCAACGTTCCATAGCGTCTGAGCGCCGTTTCCCAGTTCAGTAGCGTCCCCGGCACGCCCACCGCCAGTCCGCTGCTAATCCGCTCTGGAAAATACGGCAGCGGTTCCCTCGTCTCACTGTCGGGGTCCTCAAACATATCGGGGGTCGTCAGCGCAGGAGCCTCCTCCCGACCGTCCAGGGTAATCACCTGGCCATCCGGCTGACGGATCACCATAAACCCACCACCGCCAATGCCAGCAGAGAAAGGTTCCGTCACCCCCAGGGCCGCAGCAGTGGCCACGGCAGCGTCCACAGCGTTGCCCCCTGCCCGCAACACATTAATACCCACTTGGGTCGCATCCCGGTCTACAGAGGCAACTGCACCGCCTCGGCCAGTCGAAACAGGAACTTTCTCAGCTAACTGGGCTGGCGTCGTAAGCGAGATCGCACCTAGCAGCACCAGTATTGTCAACGCTGATAAAAACAGATGTCGTCGAGCGGAAATTCTCTTGAGCATGGCGGCACCGAAAATCAATCACCGCCCATTCAATCAGGTTCCTAAAAGGCGCAATCCTGTTCGAGAAAAACTCGTGGTCAAACTTAATGAGACCCTAAGTCGCTTACCTTGATTAAAGGGCATCGATTAAAGGGCATCATCAGCATTTTCTGTGTTCAGGAGGTAGAAGTCAGCTCTCCAAGGGCATGGCCCAATAGAAATGGAAGAAACGTATACAAGATAGCTTTCAGGCTTGGCGTATAAGTCAGACTATAGATGGACTCTGACAGTGAAACCGTTGTTTC
>JBCBOC010000498.1:0-3796 GCA_039821475.1 Cyanobacteria bacterium J06632_22
GAACTGCTGGTTGTTATCATCATCATTGGTATTCTGGCTGCTATTGCCCTGCCTTCCTTCCTGAACCAGGCCAACAAAGCGAAGGAATCTGAAGCTAAGACCTACATTGGTTCCATGAACCGTGCCCAGCAGGCTTACATCCTGGAAAAAGGCGTCATGGCTAACCAGGCAAACTTTGGTAAGCTCGGCCTGGGTATTGCTAGTGTCACGACCAACTACGAGTACGTCATTGTTAACCCCAGCACCTCCCAGGTAACCAACCAGGCTCGCCCTGTGGTTGACACTGTACGCGCTTACATCGGTGGTGTGAAAATTGGTCAGCAGGCCGGTACTGGAGAAGCAACTTCTCTGGCTATCCTGTGTGAGGCTGAGAACGCTCCTGTTATTTCTGGTCCTACTGGTGCACAGGAAGTCACTTATGGCGGTGCTACAGCTCAGCCCACTTGCCCAACTGACTATGCTGGCATTGGTGAGAACTAAATAGAAAGTACGTCATTAGCGACTCTTGTACGCTAATAGTTCATAAGCTGGAGAAGGGCGTAGGTTGTTAAAGATCTACGCCCTTCTGTTCTTTATGGCATCTTTCATGGGTCTGCTTTTGCTTAGGGCATTTCTAACAGGACTGCACATAATATGAAAGCAAGGATATTAAATCTGCTGTGCGGTGCCGGCTGTCTGGTCCTGCTGACCGTTTTGCAGGCTCAACATTTTAATCGGTTGGGGCAGTCTGACACATCGACGCTGAATTCGCTCAAGCTCGAAAACGAAGTCTCTCTTTTAAGTCAACTACCCAGTTTAGGGTTTGATAATCTCTTAGCGGATTGGGCCTTCTTAAGGTTTCTTCAGTATTTTGGCGATGACGCCGAGCGTCAGCTCACAGGTTATGCCATCACACCCAAATTCTTTGAGGGTATCTTGGCTAACGATCCATACTTTGCAGATTTTTATCTCTTTTTACACAACACGGTTAGCATCTACGCAGGTCAACCGGAGACAGCTGTCACGTTAAGTGAAGCAGCCTTACCGAACCTCAGCCCTAACCGGCCCGCCGATGCATTTTATCCCTGGCGATATAAAGCTATCGATGAGCTGTTATTTCTAGGAGATGGGGAAGCGGCCCAGACCTCTTTTGAAATTGCCGCAGACTGGGCCGCCCAGTCTAGCCTGCCAGAGGCGTCTAAGCTATCCGAACTCTCGGCGGAAACAGCAGCATTTCTAGCTAAAAATCCTCAAAGTCGCAGTGCCCAAATCGATGCATGGGCGGGGCTACTGAGCAATTCGACGGATGAGGTGGTGCAGCGGTTGGCGGTAGAGCGCATTGAAGCACTGGGGGGAGAAATTCGTTTAACAGAAAGCGGACAATTTTCAATTTCTTACCCGGCAGAAGAGTGAGTATAGCGCTCGCCAATCATGGTGGCAGCCCCCTAACTTTTATCGCTAAAACCCACCCGTTATTACTATTCAAGCCTTGGCAATTGCTGCAGAAGCTCTTCCTGGTAAGGCTGCAGGATCCGATCAAGGGCGGGGAGATAAACCGCATCCCCAAACAGTTCATTAAAAAAGTAAGTCAATGGCAAATTTTCAAAGTGGGGGGTGAAATCTGTAGTAACCAGATCATCGACATGGCGCAAGTTGATCCCTAATCCTAAGCGGGTATGACGAATCGGATATACCGGCGCACTGCGTTTTAGCCATGCCTCCAAAGATGGCGCGCTATTGAGTGACGCCAGCAAATGCTGAACGGGTATATCAGTTAGCTCTGGAGTATTTGGTGTAATCTCCTCTTGTCGAGCGGTCAGCCAAGCTCGATATAGCCAATCTGTGCGTTGTTCCGGTAAAAGCCACGCCAGATACGCAAACTTCGCTGGCGAATCTCCCCAGGCAAGGACCTGCTCTGCACTGGGGTTGTCCATTAGCACGCGAGCCAAGTGAGACTGTTCGCCCAGCTCGCGAGCATCGATCTGTGCGCTCTCCTCATCTGACAGCCACCAGCGCAGGCTCCCCCGGAGGCGATGAACATACCGGATTGCGACGGGGTCAGTTGTCTGTTGCAGCAGTGCGGTTAAGACACGTTCTAGTTGCTGAAATGTGGCGTCCTGAAGAGGCGCCAGATGGTCACTTTGCCACAGGGCACTGGGAATCAGATCGGGATGACGTAGGGCTTCTAAAACGAATGCGGTCTGGGCTAGCCGGGGCTGATTTTGTCCCGCTAAACTGGCGCCTAATCCAAGCCAGACGCCTTGTTTAGCTGGGGATAGGCGAGCCGCTGTCGCAAATTGTGTTGTTGCGGCTTGGGGGTTGTTATCTAGCAATAGCCAACCTAAGTTCAGATGGCTAAACGCGTATTGGGGGGCAAGGGTTATGGAAGTTTGAAACGAACGAATAGCAGATGATTGCAGCGCATTGCGTGCCTGAGAAAAAGTCGGATCTAAGCTGAGCTCACCGAGCTGCCACCCCAACTGTAGGGGATAGTAGGGGTCCCAAGGGACCTGACGATGAGCCTGGCTAAAGGCCTGTTGAAACGCCTCTGGCTGGCTCTCTTGCAGGTGGTGAATCCCTGTGTCGGCAATGGCCTGGGCTCGATAGACCGGAAACAACAAAGATAGAGACAGAAGCCATAGGCCCGTGACGCTTGCAACTCCCCAGCGTTGCGGCTTACTCAACGCCGCGCGTTGCCTGGGATGCTCGCGGATAGTCTCTGCCGATACCGATGCGATCGGCAGAAGCAGGACACAGAGATAAATCACCAAGGCAGCATTGATAGGTAGGATATCGAGTTGGTAGTCACTGAGGCTAAATAGAGCGTAACCGGCGATACCCCACCAGCCCCCCCAAGCCAACGGCGTTAAGCCCACAATGGGTGAGGTCCACCAACATCGAGCCAGACGATAAAGCAGGTACGGAACAGCCACCATGGGCAATAGCCCACCGAGCCCTAACTCCGCCCATAACTGGGCGGGTGTGCTGTGGAGTTGGTAGATAAAATCCGCAGTTTGCCCGGCCCAAAGCGGTCGATAGGCCTGATAAATGAGGGGGATGCTGCCGGGTCCAGCCCCAAAAATAGGGTGCGCCCAGCCGATTTTCCAGCCTGCAACGTTGGTGACGATGCGATAGGCTAGTTCGCTGCTTCCTTGCCCACTCGCCAAGGCTATCAGGCTGTACCACAGGCGCTGGTTAGTCGTTAGCAAAAGGCCAAGACCAACCAAACTCAAGCCCCCCAGAAGCAGGCGTAGCCGAGGGGCTAATGAGGTCCGCAGCAGCCAGACGAAGCCACTCAATAGGGCCATCAGTACACCACAGGCCCACCCAGCACGCGAACCTGTGGTGAACAAATCTGCCATAGCCAACACCAGCCCAGCCGCCCAAAGCCAGCGCCGCCGACCCGATCGAGCTGAGATGAGCCCGACCAAGAGTGGAATATTTAGGAGTAAAAATCCAGCCACATAGTTTTGATGGCCAATGGGGTACCAGTTTCGTAGGGCTAGGTTACTAAAGTGAAAAGCTGCATCCACCTGTTGCGATCGCAACCACTGCACCCTGATTAACTCAGGCCAATAGGTCTGCCATCCCCACAGTCCGAGGCTTACCCCCGAAAAGGTCGCGGTTAATGCCCCCTGGAAAGTCAGCAATTGCTGGGCCATGGCAACGGTTAACCGTTGGCGTAAGGCATAGAGGGCAGAGACTCCCCCAAACACCGCACTGACATTCAGCCAAGCCTGGGGAGAAAATTCAGCCAGACTTGCAGAAACTGCACACCAGCTAACGCCCAGGAGTATCACAGGGTCAGCCCCTAGAC
>JBCBOC010000344.1:0-4965 GCA_039821475.1 Cyanobacteria bacterium J06632_22
CCCTTACCTCATGGCTGACGGCGGCAATGTAGAACTGGTTGAAATCGACGGTCCGATTGTAAAACTGCGCCTGCAAGGGGCCTGTGGTTCCTGCCCCAGCTCCGCCATGACCCTGCGCATGGGCATTGAGCGCCGCCTGCGGGAGTTTATTCCTGAGATTGCGGAGATTGAGCAAGTGTTTTAGGTGAGGGAGTAAGGGGGGAAGGCGTGAGGTGGGGGAATGTCTTTGGCCCTTTGATACGTCAAAGGCCGCTCACCGTCCAACCGCCTCACCACCCAACCGCCTCTCCTCATACTCTAGATATCGGCATAGCCAAAGGTGACGTTGAACTGCTCACACCAGATGACGACGGACTCGTAGATGTCTAGGTCAATATCAGCAGGAATAGCGTAGCGCTGAGCGCCAGAAAAGCTCTGTAGATCGCCAACGTAGGCGTAGTCGCCTTCAGCTAAGTTAACCGGAGCGTTGTCGCGGTTGTAGAGCACCACTTGTACGGCGGGGCCGCGGGCTGTGTCAAAGGCTCCGTCAAATTCAATGTAGCGCTGGCCGTTGTCTTCGACGATGCGGGCTGTGCCGGTGGTGGGGTGGCTTTGGTCTACGGTAACGAAGCTGCCACTGCGGGTGACGGCTTTGTCAGCAGCCTGGGGCTGTGCAGCTTTAGATAGGGAAACGATTTCGGTGGCGGCAGGGCTGGCGATCATGTCATCCCCGGCGCGAACGACGTCAGCAAAGGGCACCAGTGCGCCAGTGATCATCAGGGCAGACAGACCGGCAAAGAGTTGGTTTTTCATGTTAGTTCTCCAAGGTTGATGGTGTCAGGAATTAAGAGTGGCGGGGCGTGTTGCCCTCGACACTTATAAGCATGGGGGGACTGGCTGAAGCAGGCTTGATAGCGGCTTAAGCGTTGGATAATAGATTGATGAGAGCGGCGTGAGGTCATGGTGCGATCGCGATCACAGTCGCTACACTGCGAAAGATTGCGATATGTTTCAGGGTTGCAATGTCTGCTTTTGCCGCTATCTAAGTTAAGAATCCCCAACCTGCTTGATATATAGCCCCACTGCCCGTCTTGGTCGGCTATGGTGGCAGCCTCAAATTCGTAAAATCTCGTAACACCGTCGCTCAGCAAAACGGTTTATTGTGACAAAAGTAGCGGTTTTGTATCCTAAACGGGATGCTGACCCCCACTCATTTCGCCGTCGGACACGTCTAAATTAGTTAGTCATGTCTAAGTATTTCGGTACGCATTTAAGTACGACGGCACGCCACTGGGTTTCAATTTTGGGGATTCAAATCCCCAAGGCTTTTACGCGCAGTGGCAAACGCTATAAAAACTAAGGCCATTTGAAGTCGAGACAGATTTAGTATGAGCAGCAATTTAGCGCAAAATCTCCGTGAGGGTACCAAAAAAGCCCATACGATGGCCGAGAACGTCGGTTTCGTACGTTGCTTTCTGCGGGGCGTTGTTGAAAAGAAGTCCTACCGTAGGCTAGTTGCCAATTTTTACTACATCTATGCGGCGATGGAAGAGGAGATGGAGCGCCACAAGAGTCATCCCATCGTCTCTTCAGTTTATTATCCCGAGCTAAATCGTAAGGCAACGCTGGAGCAAGATCTGGCGTTCTACTATGGCCCCAACTGGCGCGAGCAGATTTCCATCAGTCCCATGGGGCAAAAGTACGTCGATCGTATTCGTGAAATTTCCAGTAACGAGCCCGAGCTACTGGTGGGACACTCCTACACCCGCTACCTGGGCGACCTGTCTGGCGGCCAAATCCTCAAGAACATTGCCCAGCGGGCCATGAACTTGGCCGAGGGCGAGGGCGTTGCGTTTTATGAGTTCCCCACAATTCCCGACGAAGGAGCCTTTAAGGACCGCTACCGTGCGTCCATTGATGCTGCCCCTGCGGATGAGGCCATGGTGGACCGTATTGTTGAGGAGGCTAACGACGCCTTTGGTATCAACATGGAGCTTTTCAAAGAGCTAGAAGGCAACCTCGTTAAAGCGGTGGGTCAGATGCTCTTTAACAGCCTGACCCGCGGTCGTCGTCGCGGTAGCACTGAGCTGGCAACGGCTGAGTAAGCTCTGATTTAAGTTTTTCGCAGTCTAAACCTCGTCCGGCTCATAACCTGTCGTTTTCCTTCGGAAAATTCTGGGTTTGGAGGTGGTCAAGGTTAAGTTCAAATCCTCTTGAATCCCCTCAAGGTGGCCTATCTGGCCACCTTTTTTGTGTCTTAAGCTGGCTTTCAGGATGATCCGAAACAATGGGACAGACACATGGTGAGAGGATCATGACCTATTTGCCCCTAGCAGCTCGGATTTGCCTGTCGCTGATTTTCTTAAGTGCGGCCTACAACCACATTGTTGGGTTTTCAGGGTTTGTCGGCTTTGTTGGATCGAAATTGCCCCTGGCGGGTTTACTGGCCGTGGCGACGATTGTGTTTCAGGTTTTAGGTGTGCTGTCGCTCCTTTTAGGCTACAAGACTCGTCTGGGTGCCAGCCTGCTGATTGTATTTTTGATTCCTGCCTCGCTCATCTTCCATAACTTTTTGGCCGATGGCGCACAGCTCAACCCCTTCTTGAAGAATGTCGGGCTGATCGGCGGTTTACTGATGGTGATTTACGCCGGACCCGGACCCGTAAGTTTGGACAGCTCAGATTAGGGGTGGTCAACTCTAGCGTTTAGGGTTGGCAGGGAACTGCGAAAGAGCGAGGCGTGAGTTGCCCCACCCTTAGGTCAGTTGACTGGCGGCTTCCTGGAGTTTGCCCTCTAAGGTTTCTACCGAGGGGAGCTGGTCTTTGAGCGGGGCAGGCAGCTCGCGCCCAAATTTATGGGTCGCCACGCCGATGGGCTTATTGACATCCCGTAGGGCGTACTCGGCCACGGTCTGATCTTTGGCCTGACAGAGGATCATGCCGATGGTGGGGTTGTCGTCAGCGTGGCGCATCGTCTCGTCAATAGCCGTGACGAGGAAATTCATCTTGCCCGAAAATTCGGGCTCGAACTCGCCCATTTTGAGGTCGATGACCACAAAGCAGCGCAGCTTTAAGTGGTAAAAAAGCAAATCAACCGAGTAATCTTTGCTGCCGACCGTCAGGGGATAATCGCCGCCCACAAAGGCGAACCCCACACCCAATTCCAACAGGAAGTCGCGAATATGCTCTGTCAGAGATTTCTTGAGATCGCGTTCTTGGGTGCCCGCCGTTAAGGTCAGAAAGTCGAACTGGTAAGGGTCTTTGATCAGGTTCTGGGCTAGGTCGGACTGGGCAGGGGGCAGCGTCCGCTCAAAGTTAGTGATGGCTCCGCCTCGGCTGTCGTAGAGGCCGCTGTCGATTTGGGCCATGAGCACATTGCGGCTCCAGCCGTTCTCCACCGTTTGCTGGGCGTACCATAGCCGTTGCTCCGGGGCTTTGACCGACTCCAGGAGGCGCACATTGTGACCCCAAGGAATTTGCGCCATCACCTGTACGGAGTCTTTGTCGTAGGCCTCGGCAAAGGTGCGCATGTACTTGAGGTTACGGGCCGAGAGCCCTGTCATATCTGGGAAGTCGCGCTTGAGGTCCTTGGCAAGCCGGTCCACTACCCGTGCCCCCCAGCCCTGCTGCTGCTGCCGCTGGAGAATTTCGTGGCCAATGTGCCAGTAAAGCAGCACCAGTTCGCGATTGACCGACAGCGCTGCCTTCACCTGGGCCGTACGAATGCGGTCCTTAAGACCTTGCAAAAAGCCGTCGTAGTCGTCGCCCAGTTCGGCTAGGGAACCCGCCATGTGTTGCTCCAATAGGAATTGGCCAATTAAGGATATGAAAGTGACGCCCTGTGGTCCAGTGGTTCTCGCCGGCCTATCGTCTTTCATCGCGCTGTGCCTGATCTTAACCGGAACCGTTATGAATACCCCTTATTGTAGTTGATGTAGTTTTTTTGTACTATTAAAATTCCTGAGCCAGCCTCTTTGGCCGTTCGGTCATCCTCGCGGTGTTGATTGAAGGTTTGGGTCTTCCATTGCGTGTCCCCTCAAGCAACCCCTACGTTGCCCCGGCATTGATTAACGCGTTTGATACAAATGATGGCGGTTGTGTGCCGATTAGCACCGAAGTTGCCCAGCGGTTTTAGCATAGGCGTAGCTGTTGTCACACCCGTTTAGGACGACAGCAATCGACTGAGCGTTGGTGGGCATGCCGTCCTATAAGGACCCGATCCACGGTGGCATAGCCTATAGGCGCTCTCCTGCAGGTCATCTACTTTAGGAGTCTTTCCATGTCTACTTCAGAGTCTGCGTCTGTTTCGACCCCGGCACTTAGTACGACAGCCGCAATAAAGCGGCGAGGACAGCTGGTGTCTAACCATGGGGGGCCTAGGGCCATGGTAAATGTGCGTCGAACGGCTGAAATCCCTACGGATGGCAGTAACAATATTATTCATCGGCGCATCTCTGGGACAGAAGTGTTTATTACCTCAGAGAAACCGGCAGATGCCCAGGGCTTTCGGTGGTTTTTGGTCTATGAAAAGACGGCAGGTGATTTGGGCTGGGTGAGGTCAGATGTGTTGTTGGCGCATTCACCCAGTCCTGCGCCCGCCCCCGCGCCCAGCCCTGCGCCAGTGCCTGACCCAACGGCCGAGACGCAGCTCCTCTTTGAGACCGATAGCTATGTGGTGCGGGTCTCGCGGGGGCAAACGCGTTTGTTTATGAACGTGTATCACAAGGCCACAAGCAAGAATGAGCTACTGGAGGCTGCAACGATTCAACTGCCTCAGCTAGAGAGCGCCTCTGACTGGCAGACTTACTTGACCCAGCACAACAGCCAAGTTTATATGGCGCGGTTTGTGCCTTTGGCCAATACCGAATTGGTGATTAGCAATGGATCAACAGGAGCCGTTTTGCTCAGTCAGGCGGGTTTTAGGGCTGAGGGGGTGGCCTTTTTAGGCTAGCTGCAGACAAACGGGAGGTAAACCGCGCCCAGCCAG
>JBCBOC010000560.1:0-3447 GCA_039821475.1 Cyanobacteria bacterium J06632_22
AAAAGGTAAGCGCCTGCCCAACCTGTTGAACAATCAGCTCGATATTGTCTGTGTGCTGAGGGTGGTAGTAAACCTCAATCGGGACGCGATAGCTGTCGTCTGTGTGAATGTTGTATTCGCCAGAGTAAACGGTGAATTTTCCTCGACTTTGCTGCCCCGACTGGTAGCGAACATAGCTGCGACCGTTCTCTTCCCACTGGTCTACCAGCTGGCCTGTGCTGACCGCTGTTTGATTGCCAGCGGTACCGATGGTGACATCTGTTGTGCCCCACACGAGGTGGGTGAGCATCATGGTTTGAGCGAGGCCGGTTGGGTCGTCGTGCGATCGCATGCGTTGCGCCAACGGCGGCAAATCCATCTTGGCCCGCTGCCAAGCCTTCTTGTGCTCCACCATTTTTGTATAACCCACAAACGGCAAGATGAAGGGGCTGTAGAGATTTGTGCCGTTATCCACCACATCGTTGGGATAAATCATGTAGACATCGTCACTATCCACCTGATTTTGAAAGCCCTTAATCGGGTCGGTTTGCGTAGTGAAGGTCATCGTCTGCTCAGCCCCCGGCAGCAGCGGCTCAGCTAAGTCATAAATGTAGTACCCCCAGTCTGGATGGGCCTCCCGTAAAGTCGCCCCCGGATAGGCGACATCTGCCAGGTCCAAATTAATAAACGTGAGCAGGTGAATCTCTTCAATCGGCTGCTCGGTTCGATTTTCAAGGCGATATTCACCCTGGGCCTGAAAGTATCGCTGGTCGGGATACAGCTCAATATTGACCTTAGTATCGGTCACCACTGGCATCGGCAGGCTTTCATACTGCTTAAAGCGCCGCTCAATTTCAGCCGCCGTTTGTTCTTTCCCTGGGGGCTGATAGGCATTTACGATTGTCGTGTTGTAAAGAATCCAGCCACCAACAGCAGCCCAACCAATTATCAGCAAACCGAACGCTTGCTTGATATGTTTATTTGTTTGCTGCCAAATCTTTCGCCAGCGTCGTTTTCCCTGGACGCCTCTTGGCCAAATCAAGTAGGCCACCAGCATCAAAATTGCGCCAACAATACCCCAGTAGAGGCTATACCATAGGTGCCCTGTAAACAGATGACCGTAGCCATTCATGGGAGAGTATTCAATATCGTTGGTCCCGGCCCAGCGATACAGGTTGTGATATAAACCCAGCGCATCTAGGGGAATGTGAGAGAGTGAAAGAAGTACCACCAGCCCCATTCCGGCGTATTTGTGGCGGGTAATGACTTGGGTGAATAGTGCGAGCATGGCCGTGAGATAAAAGTAAGGGCCATGCTCCACAAAGAGCATTTGAAAATAAAGGGGAAAGTCGAAATAGGTGTAGCCAGAGAGGATTTGATAGCCCACGAAAACGACCATTGCCAACAGCAGGTTGAAGGTGATGATGGCGAAGAGGGCAAAGAGCTTGGAGATGAGGAGGACGGCGTTGGAGATAGGTGTGGCGTCGATGACGGGCTGAAGGCGCAGGGTGCGATCGCGCCAAACCAGCTCAGCTGCGTACACTACGATGATGGCAAACAGAATGTAGTCTAGATACACCGTGGCTGAGTGGACCAGAATGTCGGTGCTGGGATTTGAGTAGTTGAATGACTGTGCGCCGAGGGCGGCCATGATGAGAGAGATGAGGCCGAAGCCAGTGAGCAGCCAGAAGGCTTTGCCTTGGAGGATGGTGCGGAGCTCGAAGGTGGTGCGGTGGAGGAGTTGGGTGATGAAGCTAGAGGTAGATTGTTGGTCTGTGGCGAAGGTTGTGGACCCACCCCGCCCTACGGGCACCCCTCCCGAGAGGGGATCTACTTTAGGCGGTTTTCTTTTTTTTCTGGCAGTTTTTCTACCAGCATCGGCTGCTGGTGATTGGGCTTGCATTTTGTAGCTGCGGTAGCTGGTTATCCAACCCAACAAACCGATTGCGATCCAGAGTAATCTGTTCCAAATCAGCAGGCCGCCGACCGAGGGCATGTGGGTGTTGTGCTCGAAGACGGTCCAGGTGAGGGTGTTGGACTCGAAGGCGTAAAAGCCGAACGGATCGAGCATGGCCCAGAAAGGGTATTGCTGATAGTTGATTTTGTCTGCGCCGACCATCATTAGAGAGGCGAGGTAGAGCATTACGAGGATGATGGAGCCTGCGAAGGTGATGGCTAGGCTGCGGGTGCGGGCTGCGATCGCAAATGCCAGCGCACTCACCACAAACAAGTTCGGCAGCGCAATCAGTCCATAGCTCGCCAAGTAGCCATCTGCTCGAAACGGCCCCAATGCATAAGCGTTTAAATCGGGCACTAGCGTGCCAAGAATCATGCCTGGAATATAGGCAGAAAAGGCGATTAGCGTAACGCCAAAGGCTGCGCCAAATCGTGTTGTTAAATAGTCCCACTTACGAATCGGTGTTGCTAAAATCAGCGATTCCATTCGGCTATTGGCATCTCGCACAAATGTTTCAGCGACAAAAGCAGCGGCGGCGAGAATGCCAAATATGCTGTACCACAGCGTTGTTTGAAAAATCTGTGACGGGCTGTTGACGAAGAAGAATGCGTTGCCCTGTTCAGCCTTGGAGACAATGTCGACTAGGCCAATGGTGAAGAACAATCCGGCAATCAGCCAGAAGGTAGGGCGACGGAGATGGTAGCGGAACTCGAAAGAGAGAATCGGTAGGGTTGCTTGCATGGAAATAGGGCTTTGACTAGCTGAACACACACCGTCATACAGACATCTCTGACTCTAAAAGGGCGGGTTGATCCATCAGCGCTGTGAAATAAACATCGTTGAGATCAGCCTCGACTTGTTCAAACCCGTCATCAGGCTTGCTCTCACTCCACACACGCACATAGCGCTTGCCTTGCAGCATGCGTGACGTAATTAGCCGCCAGCTATCATCAATTTCAGCGGCATCGTCCACTCGCTTTGTCCACACCTGACCCTGTAGCGCTGCAATCAAACTGCGCGGACTGCCCTGCCGCACAATCTCTCCTTTTTTCAAAATCGCCATATTAGGACATAGCTCTGCCACATCTTCCACAATGTGCGTTGAGAGCAGCAGCACCCGGTCTTGACTAATTTCGGCCAAAATATTTTGAAAGCGAATGCGTTCGGTGGGGTCGAGGCCAGCAGTGGGCTCATCGACAATCACCAGCCTGGGCGAGCCCAACAGCGCTTGCGCGATGCCAAAGCGCTGGCGCATGCCGCCTGAGAACGTACCGAGTTTTTGCGATCGCTGCTCATACAAATTCACTAGCGACAGCTGCCGAGCGACCATCTCCTTTCTCTGCTGCGATCGCGTGAATCCTTTAAAGACGGCTAGCTGATTCAACAAATCCTCTGCTGAAACATTAGGATATACCCCAAAATCTTGGGGGAGATAACCTAAGCACGCTCGGGCCGAATGCGGATCGTTAAGAATGTCGATTCCATCTAGAGCGATCGCGCCAGAATCAGCA
>JBCBOC010000343.1:0-4966 GCA_039821475.1 Cyanobacteria bacterium J06632_22
ATTTACAAGCCCCTTTCCGATAGGGCTTTTCGGCGGGACCTCAAGGGGACACGCTAATCCTCATGTTGGCTTGGGCGTGAGCAGATCGCGGATGACGCTACCCAGGTATCCCACTTGACCGTAGGCATAGGCGAAGTTTTCAAAACGCTGGGCCGGGTCGCGGATAAATTTCAACGTTTTATAGGTGCCCCGCACCAGCCGTTCGCCCCCTCGTCGAAGCTGCCCAACCCCTGCCCGGCCGGACACCTGCTCGCGATAGCATTCGCTAATGCCCTGCCACCAGCTACGACTGAGAAACCAACCGGGCTTGAGGCGAGCTGGGGAAACGTTGTGAGCCGCCAGCGCATCGGGGATGTAGGCAACTTGCCAATCCTGGCGCAGGGCCAGTTGGGTCATATGTAACTCTTCGTTAGAAAGGAGGTTTTTGCCAACGCGCCCCAGGTTGGCGTCAAAGCCCCCAACCGCATCTAGAAAGGTTTTACGAATGGCGTAGTTGAGCCCTCGGGGAGTGAGGTTAGGGTTCGTGATAAAGGTAAGTTCGTCACCGAGGTCGTAGGCCCCCAAACCACTGGCCAGTTCGTCCGACAGCCAGTTGGGCGGCGCGGTAACGGCGTCCGGCCAGAGGAGGGTGACTTTCCCCCCTGCGATCGCAACTTTCTCGTGCGCCTCAAACACCCGGGCCAAGGCTAATAGCCATTGTTCACTGGCCTCGGCATCATCGTCCAGATAGGCCAAAATCTGTCCCTGAGATTCCTGCGCGCCTCGGTTTCGAGCAACCGAAAGCCCCAGGGTAGGCTCGTGCACATAGCGCAGGCGAGCATCCCCTAGCCGCGCCTTGACCACCGCGGCCGTTTTATCCGTGGAGGCATTGTCAACCACAATCACCTCATAACGGTCAAAGGATTGGCTGAGCAGGCTGTCGATGGCAGCGCCCAGGTATTGATCGCGATTATGGGTACAAATAATGGCGGAAATAATTGGCTCTGCCATATTGTTCTAATAAAAGTAATGAACCGGTCTCTGGTCCGTCTATAAGGTGCCCGCTTCTGTAAACTCTTCTACCTCTGATGCCCAGATTACTCAGATCACCCCCTATGATTCGGTCGAAGGTATCGAGTTTCATTGATTCTTCAACTGTATCTGTAAACTTTGTAAACGGATCGTGACCTATGCGTAGAGCATTCCACCGGCTGAGTCGGGTTGCGGCGTGCGCTGCGCTCGGGGAATAGCGACACCCGCAGGCACAAGCCCAGTGACCCAAGCTACAACTCTTCACCATGACTGATCGTACGCTGCGCACTCTCGACCTCGCACCCCTGATTGATCACACCCTGCTGGCCCCCGCGGCGACCCCCACGCAGGTCGAGCGCTGGTGTGCTGAAGCCGATCGCTATGGCTTTGCCGCCGTCTGCCTGGCACCGACCCATGTTAAACAGGCCGTTGAACTACTTCACGGTCACTCGCCCCAGGTTTGTACCGTGATTGGCTTTCCCCTGGGGGCGACAACCGCAGCTGTGAAGCTGTACGAAGCCCAGGAGGCCGCCGAAAACGGGGCCACTGAGTTGGATGTGGTGATCAACTTGAGTTGGCTAAAAATGGGCAACACCAATGCGGTCCACCAGGAACTGGTCAATATCGTGGAAGCGACGGGCCAAACCGTGAAGGCCATTCTAGAAATGGGGCTGTTGACAGAGAGTGAAAAGCAACTGGCCGCTGAAGTTTGCCTAGATGCCGGGGTCGCCTTTCTAAAAACCAGCACTGGCTGGCAAGGGGGGGCGACGGTTTCGGATGTGCAATTGCTCAAAGGCATTGCCCAAGATCGGATTGGCATCAAAGCCTCGGGGGGTATTCGTACGCCAGAGCAGGCGGCCTCGCTGGTAGAGGCCGGCGCGACCCGGTTGGGCACCTCCCGCGGGCCAGACATTTTGCGATTGCAGGCTGAGCTGATTGAACATCAATCTGCCAAATGAAGGGACACAGCAGGCTGTGCGCCCTTCACATCCATCAAGCTTTCTTAATTTCTTTTTTGTAGTATTGCCAGAAATTAACCTTTCCAGGGCAAAATGATCAGGTGATAAACTTCTAGGCTGCCATGACTCGCTTATGACTTCTTCTGTAAAACCAGCTGATAATGCGCCCGCTCCGATTGCAGCTCTCGCCCTTAAGGTTGTAGGCGGCATCACTATTCTGGCGGGCCTTGTAGATTTTATAATTTTGCCTTTACCCTTTAACTTGGTTGAGCGTCAGTGGCAGATTGCCGTCACGCGGGCGCTGGTTGAGCGTGGGATTGTGCCGTTGGTTGGCATTGCGCTACTGTTTGCGGGGTTTTGGATCGAGAGCTATGTCGGTGCGGGTAAGCGCCGATTTAACCTCCTACTGGACAGTCGCTTTTGGACCTGCATCCTATCGTCCTTCTTTGGCGTATTTTTCCTGATTTTGTCGTTCATTCATCCGAATAACGTCCACCAGCAGAGTCAAGAGGCGCTAAATCGTCTAGAGGAACAGGCGACTCAAGCTGAAACCCAGCTGGAACAAACCCTGACCCAGCAGTTAACCCAGCAACGTGGCCAGATTGATGCGCTCTTACAAAATGAGGATCTGCTCAATCAGGCGCTGTCCAGCGGTCAGGTGAGCGAGGAGCAAGCCGCCCAGATTCAGGAGTTTCGGAGTAATCCTGGGGCTGTGGATGAATTTTTGCAGCAGCAGGCAACTCAAGCCCAGACCCAGGCCCAAACTGAGATTGGCACCCGCCGCGAGGAAGCGGTCAGTAGTGTGCGCCGCGATGCCCTAAAGGACAGCATACGGATTTCTATCAGCGGGCTGCTGTTGGCCATTGGCTATGCCTTTATTGGCTGGACAGGGCTGCGACGATTGTTATCCATTAATCGGTAGAGATTTATCGGGCAGATGGTCATCCCATAGCCTAGCCGAGGTCCATTGGGATGTCCTAACGGCCAAGTCACATAACGCTTTAGGCGGCAGTCACCGTATAGTGGCTGCCGCTGCTTGGTTTGGACTTCGTAAGGTAGAGGCCTCCATCTGTCTAGGTGGCAGCATGTTCAGGTGGCAGCATGTCCAGGTGGCAGCATGTCTAGATGGCGGCTGCCATGATGTCTTCACTCACATCAAAATTGGCATTGACACTCTGAACATCATCCAAATCTTCAAGGGCATCCATCATTTTCAGCAGTGCCCTGGCCTGGTCGGCGTCGGTGACGTCTACGGTGTTACTGGGGACCCAGCGAAGCTCCACCTCACGAACATCAAAGCCCTGGGTTTTCATGGCTTCGCTGAGGGGCTCTAGGTCAGTGGGCTCACAAAATAGCTCGGCGCCTGGTGTGCTGTCGTCAATATCCAAAAACTCGTAGGTTTCGGCCCCGCCCTCCAGGGCCGCATCCAGCAGCGTTTCTTCGTCTAGCTGGCCAGCCAGGATGACGACGCCCTTTTGATCAAACATCCAGCTCACGCAGCCAGTTTCCCCTAGGTTGCCACCGTTTTTACTAAAGGCCGCTCGCAGGTCCGCGGCGGTACGGTTGCGGTTATCCGTTAGGGCCTCAATCAAGACGGCAACGCCGCCAGGCCCATAGCCTTCGTAGCGAATGGCCTCGTAGGTGTCGCCATCGCCTTCCCAGGTGCCAGCGCCCTTTGCGATCGCACGATCAATATTGTCGTTAGGCACCCCTGCGGCTTTGGCTTTATCAATGGCCGTCCGCAGTTGAAAGTTACCGGCTGGGTCAGCGACGCCCGACCGCGCTGCCACGATAATTTCCCGGGATAGCTTGGCAAAAACTTTGCCCTTCTTAGCGTCGACGACAGCCTTCTGTCGTTTGATGTTGGCCCATTTACTATGCCCTGCCATGGTAATCTCGTGCGCTCAGTCTTCTCTGTGCCTTGCATTCCATATTCTGCATACCGCAGGGTAACAAATCCTCAGGTCCACAGAAATTCTTAAAGCCCGAACCGTTGGGTCAGCACACTAACATAGTTGCAACATCGCGTCACCTCTGGTTTCTGCCCATGCGCCGCCACTCCGTTGCCTTGCTGTCCGGCCTGCTAGGATTCTGCATACCGTATCTTTCTCCTCTTTTCACTATGCCCGCTGCCGCCCAAGCCACTTGGCAAAACCCCCCTGAGCCGATTTTGTCCATGCTGGAGGCCGAGCAGCTCCCGACGGTGCTGATTTCACCGGACAATCAGTGGCTGGTGACGTTGGAACAGCCAGCCTTACCCCCGATTGCCCAACTGGCAGAACCGGTCGTTGCGATCGCAGGCATCGAGATCAATCCCAACACCTGGGGCCCCGCTCGCGAGGCGGCGTATCAGGGCATGACGCTCCGCCCACTGATGGGTGAAACAGACGCCCCCATTGTCCTACCCGCCAACCCCCGCATTCGTAATTTGCGCTGGTCTCGCGACAGTCGATATTTAGCCTTTACGCTGACCCAGACAAAGGGCGTTGAACTCTGGGTCCTAGACACCCGTACGGGCAAAGCCCAAGCCCTGACAGCCCCGATACTGAACGTGACCTCCGGTGCCCCCTGCCAATGGCTCCCCGGAGACGAAGGCCTGATTTGTAAACTGCGGGCAGAAGCGGGCCCACCCCCAGAGGCCGATCCAGTCCCCACTGGCCCCGTCATCGAAGAAAACTCGGGCCGGGCCGCCCCAGCGCGCACCTACACCAACCTACTGGCCAATGCCCATGACGAGGCACTGTTCGAGTACTACATCAGCAGCCAGCTGGCCCAGGTTAGCCTCGACGGGCAAATTACCCCCTTGGGAGACACCACCCTGGTGCGCAGCATAGCCGTCTCTCCAGATGGACAATACCTGCTACAAGGCGCATTCCAACGCCCTTTTTCTTATCAGGTCCCCCTGTCGCGTTTTGCCACCCAGTATGCCGTCCTCAATCGCAACGGCGAGGCAGTTCACATTGCGGCGGAACAGTCCTTAGCAGAAGAGATACCCG
>JBCBOC010000596.1:0-3237 GCA_039821475.1 Cyanobacteria bacterium J06632_22
AACTGGTCACAAGGCACTAACTTTACAACCGATTTTAGAAAAATTGTTGGCATTGATCCTGCTGCACTAAACCTGCGATTCCATGACGGGATCGTAAGCCCTGCAGGAATCTAAAGAAAATCCTAAAATTCTTATTTTGATGGCACTGAATCTATAAATTGTTGTCAAAGTTACAGACTTGCGTCGTCTGTCTAAGACTCAATTTGTCAATGGATCAAACCCTAGAGACATGCTGGTTGAGGCATCCAGTGCTATGGTCAGAGCGATCTGCTGTTTTGCCCTGAGATAGACCCATGCTCTTCACGACGGATGCGCCGATTGCCGAGAAGATGCGGAAGATGCGTGATCGCATTCGGTGGCAGCAGTCGGCCCTGACTCGGCGTCAGATTGACCAAACGCAGCTCGTCATTGACGATGCTCAGCCATCGACAGACAGCTTTACGTTCATGGTGTTGGGGGACAGTGGCACGGGGAGATATCACGGTGATAGTCCTCAGCGGCAGGTGGCAGAGGCGTTGTGGGCCTACGGCAAAGAGGCTCGGTTCACGCTGCACACGGGGGATGTGGTGTATCTGGTGGGGTCGCGCGAGCAGTACCCAGAAAATTTTATTGCGCCTTACCGGGAACATTTGTTGGGCGGCGAGACCCCTCAACAGATTGCCTATGACCGCATGGTGTTTAACCGACCGTTTCTGCCGACGCTGGGCAATCACGACTATTACGATTTACCCCTGCTGGCGGGGGTGGCCTCAGGGGTCACCCGACCGCTGCGGTGACTGGTACAGTCCTACGTGGATTTTGATTTGGGCTGGCATGGCTCCTTCACGGGAGATGCCTTTGCCAGAGCTTTTATGGATTATTTGCGGGGGGTTAGCGAAGCCGAGTTGGCGGACCATTTGGACCGCCACTATACCGGACACAGTCCCACGGGGCAGCGCTGCCTGCGCTATGTGCCAGGGTCGTTTACGCGGGTACCGAACCGCTACTATAGCTTTCGCTACGGCGGTATCGACTTTTTTGCGCTGGATTCCAACACGTTTAATGCGCCGCAGCCCATTACCCAGGATGCGGAGGGGCAGAAGCTGCGGCAACAGCTCCAGGCCACTCTGGAGCAGCTGCGATCGCAACAGCAGGAGTGCTTAGATGCGATTGCCCACCACCCCGCCCCAGCCGATCAAGCAGAGGATGAGGCCCTCACCGATGGCACCGCTAAGGCCGAACAAATTGCCGAGCAAATTCGCGACATCGAACGGCAACTGGATTGCGATCGCAATCCCTCTACCCTAGATTTAGACCAGCTCAACTGGCTGCGCGATCGTCTAATTGCTTCGTGGCAGGACCCGCAGGCCCGGGGGCGGATTTTGTTCTTTCACCACCCGCCCTACGTGACAGAAGCCACAAAGTGGCCCCAGGGCCAGACGCTGGCGGTACGGCGCAACCTGCGCAATGTGCTGACGGCGGTGCAGCGCCAGGTCGAGCCCCAAGGTCGGCCCCTGGTGGATCTGGTGATTAACGGCCATGCCCACTGTCTGGAGCATTTACAGTCCGGAGAAAACGGCCTCGCCGATGCGGGCATTAACTATATCGTGTGCGGCGGTAGCGGCTACAGTCTGCGACGGCAGCGCACCCAGGGCCCCGATATCAAAGAAGGTGTTGGCAGCCGGGTGCAGACAGTGGCCACCTCGCGTCGATACATTGGCCGAGTCGGGCACGGCAACGAGAAGCGGCGACCCTATTCGTGCCTGCGCGTGGAGGTTAAAGCTGGAGACCCACCGCAGTTTGTCGCCACACCTGTGATTGCCGAGAAGGTCCACCACCAGTGGAAGACCTATTTAGATGCGCCGCTTGAGCTGTAGGACCACAAAATGGGGTGCCCGGATGGAGGACAGCCCCCTATGAATTGGTGACGGCAAACGGCAGGGCCAACAGTCGGTCAGGATTTTCACGGTCCTGGCATACGGCACGTTTGACTTCCTCGTCGTGGAAGATGCCGATGAGACCGCAGCCTTGCGCCTTGCGCTGCAAAATCAGGTCAATCACCACTGCGCGATTCTGGGCATCGAGGGCTGAGGTGGGTTCATCCAGCAACAAAATCGGGTAGTCCATAGCAAAGGCACGGGCAATGTTAACCCGCTGCTTTTCGCCGCCCGAAAAAGTGGTCGGAGAAAGGGACCAGAGCCGCTCCGGCAGGTTGAGCTGCCGGAAGAGGGTACGAATTTTATCCAGGGCGGTCTCCCGATCGGTGCCGCTATCGATCAGCGGTTCAGCGGCAACCTCTAGGGCCGGGACGCGGGGAATCACCCGGAGGAACTGACTGACGTAGCCGAGAGAATGGCGGCGCACGGCCATGAGCTCGTGGGATTCCAACTGGGGCAGGTTAACCCAATGGCTTTGGTGGCGGACCCAAATGTCACCGCTATCGATGCGATAGTTGGCATAGAGGGCACGCATAAAGGTGGATTTACCGGAGCCAGACGGCCCAGATAGGGCAATGCAATCCCCTGCCTCGAGCGTGAGAGAAACGCCCTGGAGAACCGACAGGTGAGTCCCGCCCTGGGTGTGGAGGGTGAAGCCCTTGACCAAATTGTTGGCCTGCAGCAGCGTTGTGACCGGGAGGTCTGGGGGAAGTTGGCGACGGTCGTGCTGGGGGTTGAGGGTTTGCAGCATTAGAAAAAGAGATAAAGGGGGAACTCAAGGCACCAACGTCGCACTGACCAACTGCTGGGTATAGGGATGCTGGGGGTCATCAAGCACCTGGTCGGTGAGGCCCGATTCGACCACTTGGCCGCCCTGCATCACCAGTAGACGGTCGGCCAGCAGACGGACAACGCCAATGTCGTGGGTCACAAGGATGACGCTGAGGTCGAGGGACCGCACCAGGGAGCGCATCAGGTCCAGTAGCTTGGCCTGCACAGACACATCCAGTCCGCCGGTCGGTTCATCCATCAGTACGAGGCGAGGCTGGGTCACCAAAACCCGGGCCAGCTGCAGCCGCTGCTGCATGCCACCGGAAAAGGTGCGCGGCAGGCCGTCCATGCGGGCGGTGGGAATTTCGACCTGGGTAAGCCAACGGGCAGCCTCACTGCGAATGTTGCCGTAGTGACGGGCGCCGACGGCCATGAGCCGTTCGCCAATGTTGGCCCCAGCCGTAACGTTAAGCCGCAGGCCGTCGCGGGGGTTTTGCTGAACAAAGCCCCATTCTCTGCGCAGTAGCTGGCGCAGACGAGGCTCCGCCAG
>JBCBOC010000294.1:0-5535 GCA_039821475.1 Cyanobacteria bacterium J06632_22
GTTAAATTAATTTGAATGAACTCAAATCTATCTTGAATCTATATAGAGCAATGCTTTCAGCATCCTTAAGTCCATCCAATCCGTCCCGATTATGACGCATTTGGGGAACCCGCGTACCTACCCTGCGTCAGAGGTGTTGTTTAACCATTTTTCATGAAGGTTTATTAATGCTTGATAAACCTGCCATGAATACGGTTGGACCGTGTCTGTTCAATCCTGGAGTAATCCTGCGATGGACAGCGCGTTTGCCGGTATAGCGCTCGCCATCAACGACCCTGCCCTGGGGCAGGTATCCCTACGCGAGTGCGGGCCACTGGGCTTCAAGGCTAGACGCTGCAACGTCGACATGGTCCTGGGCACAGTGGCGAAAGCTATACGTGTTCCTGAGAAAGATGAGTCTTCGAAACATCTATCAAGGAGATGGTATGTATCTCGTACAACCCAAACGACTGGCAAACACCTTACTCGTCAGCGTATTTGCCGCTGCGGCCACGGCGATTCCTGCCCAGGCCAGCAGCCTTGCTCAAAAGGCAGAAGTATCCAGCCCCGACGTCACAGTAGAGGCTACCGAAAAGCCAGTGGAAGCTGAGCTGGAGACCGTTCCTGCCGCTGCACCCACGGCCCCCGTCCCCGTAGACGCCACCCCCGCGGAGGCTCCGCTAGAGGCGGCCCCGGAGGTAGAGTCTGGGATTGAACCCGACATCTCGACAGAAGCCCCGGACGAGCCAGCCCTTGAGACAGAGCCCGCTGCAGACCTCGAGCCTACCGTTACGCCTGAAGCGGACGGTGCCATTGACCCCGTTGAAGAACCTGCGCCCGTCGCAGAGGAGCCCATTGATACAAGCGTCATGACGGTTGTGGAAGTGGCCGGCAGTAGTGATGCCTTTGAAACCCTTACCGCTGCCCTGGAGGCTGCCGAACTGACTGAACAGCTCTCTGGAGAAGGGCCGTTTACGGTATTTGCCCCAACAGATGAAGCCTTTGCGGCATTGCCGGAGGGCACGCTGGAGGCGTTGCTCTTGCCTGAGAACCAAGAGACGCTCATCCAAATTCTCACTTACCACGTTGTGCCTGAAGCGGTGGTCTCGGCGGATTTGGAGACAGATACCGATACTGTTATGACCGTAGAGGGCAGTGAAGTGACGCTGTCAGTGGTGGAAAACAGCATCTACGTGAACGACGCAGCGGTGTTGTTGGCCGATGTTCCTGCCAGCAATGGTGTTGTTCATGTCATTGACCAGGTCATTATTCCTCCTGAGTTAATGGCTCAACTCGTGTTGCCAGACGCGACCGAAATGCCAGAAGTTTCTGAAGTGTCAGATTCCAGCAGGGATGCTGAACTGTAAGAAAAAGCGCAACTCTGGCTACCCCCCTAGGGTCTTGTGACAGCAGGGGGGGACACCCCCCAAGCCTGCGGAAGTCTGTAAGGGGGAGACGGCCCCCCTCTGGATAAAGCGTGGCTTAAACTCAGTACCTCCCTGGCCGCCTTCGGTCCAGGGAGTTTCTCTACTTTTAAGCGTTCTAAGTGCGGAATAGCGGTGGTTGGGTTGGGTTGGGTTGAGAAGGGCTGGGTTGAGAAGGGCTGGGTTGAAGGGGATTTGGTTTTAAGGGATCGGGCTGGGGAGAATTATCGCCAAATATGAGATCTTGCCGACGGTTCGGTTCAATGGGAATGTTATGGGCTAACGGAGCCTGGCAATGGGTGAGCGCTTCGGTAACGGCCTCGATGATCTGAGCGCGCAACGTTTCATCGATGTGGGCCCGCTGGTGGTGAGCGCCCGCTTGAGTTGTGGCGTAAAGCGGGGGGAGTCGATTGAGCGCGTGGGTCATAATTTCGCTAAGATCTAGCGTATCGAGGTTGGCCGTGGGTTGTTGCCCGAGCTGTCGTAGGGTCTCTTCGAGGAGCATTTCTTCCATGATGTTGACAAAAGGTCCCCGTGGAAGGGCCTGAACCGCACCGCTTTGTAGCGCCTGCCTCAAACGGTCCAGCGCCATGTAGTCCTGTAATGAAAGTTCAGCTGCCGTATTACAGACAGTGTATATCTCTAGTTCTGTCGCAGGAAGGAGCTTCCCCGTTTGTAAGGCCTGATCAACGAGCGATGAAATTGTTAGCGTAGGGGAAACCATGGCAGCGTTATCGAAGTTTGCGTTGACTTTTTGACGCTGAGACGCGTCGACGTGGTGACGTCAGGCGGCGCTTGGGCTTGCCCGAACGGCGGACTCTCATGAGGACGCTCATGGCGACAACGGGAACAGTGCCTTGAAAAAGCGCCGCGCTATAGACTCCTGCGGTCCATTCCGTTGATGCCAGGGCAAAGCTCAGTACCAGGACGCTAAACATCGACCGGGTTGAAAAGGCTGAGGTGCCGATGGATAGACGGGTTGCCAGGGCGTAAAACAGCCCTAAAAATCCGCCCACACCCATGCACCCCAGAACACCGAAATTGGCGTAGGCCTCAGGTAGAAGTCCCCAGGCAATGGTTGTCTTTTCTGTCTGTTCTGGTGTTTGGCGTTTGATATGGATATTGAGCGTGTGGGTGCCAATGTGTGAGACGGGCTTGGCGGGATAAAATGCCCGAGGAATCATCAAGATCAGCACGTAACTGTAGGTTTCGCCATTTAAATGGGGAAACTGACTAGGAATTTTCTCCTGGGCCATCATCAGAATGTGAATGATGCTGGATCGTTCCACGAAGGATTCTTTTTCTTCTTCTTCTACCTCGTAGCGAACCTGCTCATGGTTAATTTCCTTGAGGGCATGTCCCCACCATTCACCAAACCATGCGGGGTATTCCCACGGTTGAACATAGTGGGCTGGGCCTTCCCAATATTTGGCCCGCATCGGGTGTTTGCCATAGTGTAGGGGCAACAGTGCAACTAACCCTAGAATCAGCGGTAAGGTTGGCAACCGTTTCCCGCCAACCACAAAGGCAATGACCGACAGCAGAAACAGTGTCAGCGCGGTCTTTAAAGTTAATCCTGCAGCAGCGGTCAGAATATTCAGACAAAGGCAGGCGAAAAAAAAGCGTCCTTTAACTTGCCCCAAATCTCCGCTACCAGAGCGATATGCCAGGATAAAGATGCCCAGAAAACTGAGGCCGAGAATCGCGTTTCGAAGAATGGTGAAGAGCTTGTCTGGGATGCCTGTCCAGCCGCCAATCAGATACATGTTAATAAAAGCACCCGCCAGAACAACGCCGATGAAAAAGGTTTCTGCGCCTTGGGTGCCCAGGGCTAAATAGCTGCGGGGAGCCTTGGAGGTTTTGACAATTTGATACCAAATTGCTGTACCACTGAGGAGGAAAACAGCAACTGTTGTAGCCGCCTGTAGGTGCTCCGCCCCGGAGTACTGCAGAACATTAGGATTCTCGCTGAGCAGCGGTAAACAAAAGGTCCACAGATAGGTTAATGAGAAGAAGGGAAAGACGGGCATGCCACCGACCTTTCCCTCGCACCACAGGTAAACCGGGAACATGCAGGCGGCGGCAATGATTAAAAATCCATAGGCGGTTTGCGGTTCAACCGCTTTGAGTCGCTCTAAATTAGTAAAGATCATTAGCCCGATGCCGACCCAGAAGATGGTCGTCATCTTGGCTTCGGTTTTTGCTTTTGACATCTTGCAGTCGCCGCGTTGTTAATGAAAGTCTCCAACGCTGAACCCGTCGCTATGACGGCCGCTATGGGGCAGAGAGACGAGGAATCAGCACCTGATGGATGGGCGGAGCGCTATTGTGCAGCGATTTGGGGCGCTGGGGCGAGGCCTAACCTTGCCAGGGCGGGTCTAGGCCAATCTGATGATTCTAAGGATCGCGTCAACGCTTTGAAGGCTTTGCCAGCGGGTAATAGTTTGTAGACGGCGAGCTTTTGTTCTGTTAAATAGGTATAGAACCCAGCCGTTGGCAATGAGTAGATGTCTTGGGCTTGATGAATGAGCAACCCAGTATCTGTCAAGATCATCTCCAATAATGCTTCGCTCTGTTCATAGAGCTTTTGGGGAGAGGCCGTAACGGTGCCAGACTCGATCAGGTATTGGGCAATGGTCTGAAGAAGGGTGCGACGACTGAAAAAGTAGCAGCTTTGGTCGGTGGCCAGGGCCGCGAGCTGACTCAGTATATTGAGCAAGACGGATTTTTCGGTTTTGGTGTGAGGGCTAAACCCGTGGGGATTGCGGACAATTCCCCGTGAACGGTCCCAGCCTTCCTGCAGCAGATCCCAGCATATTCTAAAGAGCCGCGAGGTTTGTTGAGGTAGGGTGTTGCGCTGTTGAAAGATGGCACAAATTACGGTCAACAATAGCGGTGTGCGTGCCAGGTCTAATAGCGATTGATTGTCGGCCTGGAAGATGGCGTTTTGAAAAGCCTCTAGTGTTAACCCCTGACCTGGTGCCGTCTCTTTTCCGTCTTCGGGGCTATACCACCGTTGGGCAAAGCTTAAAATCTGTTCATCACTAAATGCCGCTAACTCTAGATATCTAAATCCAGGTAGGCAGGCATAGTTGCTCGCTGTCCGATGACTAAGAATGATGGGCAGCTTGGGAAAGCGCTGGAAGCAGGCTCTAACTTGATCAAACAGCGCAGCCTTAGCGGATTCTGAAATCTCGTCAATGCCATCTAACAGGAGGAGAATGCGCCCCTCGGAGAGTAAGGTATCGAGCCGAGTTTGGAGATCGGCGGTTTGAGGCAAGGCGCGCTGAACCAGTTCAGATAAGCAGCTCATGTTGGGGAGCTGCGCCTGAATCTGTTGGAGGGATAGGAAAATTGGCACACAATCTGGACGGAATCGACCCGCTATGCAGTCTAGGGCCAGGTGTTTTAGAAACGTTGTTTTGCCAATGCCAAGCCGTCCCGTGACGACAATATGGGAATTTTGAGTGGCGATGGTGTGGGCGTCCAACCGCTTTAGGTCTGGGGGCAGCAGCAGGGTGTTCGCAGTGTGTGTCGATAGCTCATCTATGCTGAGCCAGCGCTGGGCACTCAGATGGCTGAGTGCTTCTGCGGGGACGTAGCTCTGGGTCAGGGTGCGAGGTTGTGGTAAGGGCAGGGGGGACTGGAGCGGATCGCAGCTGGCCATGATTTGGCTTTGGCTGGCAGCACGGAGCTGTGTGACCCAGTCCGTCAACTGTTTGCCCGAAGTCGTTTTGGCGGGTAGAGGATCGACTTCAGGGGGTTCGGCAATGTCTTGCCACTCTAAGTCGAGGCGGAAACAGATATCAATAAATATATGACGTTCTACAGGACGACCAGAAAAGAACTTCCAGATCGATTGTCGCGTTTCTAAGCCTACCTCACCTGCAAGATACTCTTGTGTCCAGCCCGTCCGCTGAAAGGATCGCTTAGCGATGGCGATGCCTGATGAGGATGCTTTGAGTGACCGCTTTGCCATAGAAGAAATGATGAAACATTTGTGACAGCAGGGCTATTTCATTCTAAAGAGAGCTTTTAGCATATCAAGCCCCTGTCCAGCTTGACGCTGGGCTTGAGCCATATTGGAAAAGCCGTGGTCACGGTAGAGGTTGAGTGCTAGATTACGTGCAGA
>JBCBOC010000419.1:0-4461 GCA_039821475.1 Cyanobacteria bacterium J06632_22
CATCATCAATCGGTAGCTCGCGGAAGAACTCACTCCGAGGGCGACCCACCGTGACAAAGCGCTGGGCAATGGGTGCTGCTGCCGTGTACTGCAGCGCCACGTCATAACCCCAAACCCGCATGGGTGCATCGTAGAACTGGATAGATTCCTTGGCCCTTGCCTGACCTGTGACAAAGCCACTATTGCCCGTTGTCGGGCTTTCTGTAGGTAGCCAGGTATCTTGGTCAAACGGTGCCGTGCCCTGGGTGCTGAAGTTCAGCTGGAAGAATCCGCCAGACATGAACAGCGGGAGTGAACCACTGCTGTTTCTCCAGTACTCAAGCAAACGAGGCATATTATGCAAGCCCCCATAGGACTGACCGGCTCGCGAAGGTACGACCCCAGCAACCAACAGCGCGTTGACGCGCGTATCGCTGCCGTCTAAGTCAGCCTGCGCAATTTCCTTCCGTCGCGTGACCGTCAAGCTAGTGGAACCATCCCTCTCATAGAAGGAGATGTAGTCATCGACCCCGGACGGAAATACACCACCACCAAAGGCACCGATGACGCCGTTGCGATCCACCTTAATCGGTGAGGTATCGTCACTGGCGTTTTCATGGATCCAACTCGCCGCAGTAATACCATCACTAGAATCAAAGATTGGTCGATTGAAGTTGAGGTATGAGGAATTAGCGACGGGTGAACCGACCCCAGAACCCTGCGGCACAGTATAGGCATCTTCAATCCAGCCGTCTAAGAAGGTATTGGACAGGATCGAAGCAGAATCTGCCAAGATTTCGGCAGGGCGCCAGCTGTCCGAAGCGGGTTGGGCAAACTTCGCGTTCAGGTTGGTGCGACCGTAGAAGTTGGTCCGGGCCGTAGCCTCAGCCGTATCCACAAAAGCGGTTGTTTGGATTTTAGTGTCAAACTCTTCTAGGTAATCGGTCAAACCCGATGTCCCAGAATCTTCGTGCAGGTTAAAGTCACCCTTGATGTAAACCACATTGTCAGTGGTAAACGTCAAACCGGCAGAGTTTAACGCCGACGAACGACCAAAGCTAGCCCCGTTGAACAGTCTGAAGCCATGGGTTCGGCGGTCTGGATCCGGCGCCATATCCACCGGCTTAGGACTAATCCCAGTATTGGGGTTGATCGGTGGATCAAAGGTGCCTTCCTGGGCTCCGTTTGTCGGCGTCACGTCAACATGACAAACCGTGGTGGCAGGGTTAGCCAGAGCTGCAAACGGGCTACAATCTGTGCCCGCCCCACCCCAGCTAGCCCCGCTTTGCTTGGGGCGAACAATGGCATCTTCCCGCACAGCATCCTCTCGGAAGGCGTAGAACACGCCATTTTCCTCAGGAATCCACTTCGTGGTGGTCGACGGAACGTTGGTGGTTGTCAGTTTGTTGACATCCATGTCCATCACCCGTGAGCTCAGCATCTCACGGCCATCCATCATGGCCTTATCCAAGAAGGCGAGTTCTCGCAGCGTGCCATTTTCATCAATGATATTTTCACTGAAGGTCCGTCTTTGCGTAGTGGAGTTGGTAGTCCCCCAAAGCGTCGTGGTGTCAGTGAAGCTAACGTTAGACGGACTAGCAACCGTAGGCTGCAGGAAGCTAGATACAGCAGTCGCAGGCGTCAAATCAATCGTCGACGGCTCGACCGCTTGGTAAAGCGTGCTGCCTGTATTGACGGTCGAAATGTACGTTGTGCCTACCCCACCCTCACTGATATATTCTTCGCCTGAGGGCTGAACTTGAGCCCCCGTCCCATCTTGACCATGGTTAGCCTCTGGAAACAGGTAAAACAATGATGGATAAGTTGGAGGCTGGTTGGACGAACAAAAAGCTTTAACTAAAGCAGTTTGATTTGCAGCCGTCGCTGTCGAGAAGTCCGCTGTTGTACAGATAGCACCGCTAGAGTCTGTATTACCTGCGCTGAAGCCCAGCTTCCTGTCCCTGACGACTTGACGGTACTGAGCTATTAGCCTTGCCTCATCCTTATAGGCAAGGGTCGTACCGTTCAAGTCGTTGATCCATTTCTGAGAGGAATCTTCAGTCGCTGTCACAATGCCCAAGGTGACTAACTCGTCGCCAATAGCATCCAAGATGACGGGGTCAGCCACAATGTCGGTGTACTCAGCCTTCAAACTTTCCAGGTTGTAGGCCAGCATCCCCATCGTGCAAGCGGCGCTGTGAAGCGTTGCCTGATCGGCAGGGCTCAGGTCTGTATATGCCTTGCTCGCGGTCCCCATCTCGTCAGTAAAGACGCGACGCAAAATCGAGAAGTCACCCCACATGGACAAATAAGGATAGGGATGAACGACAGTATTTTGCGTCAGAGGAAAGGACGGTGCACCGCCTGCGGGGTCACCCGCGAAATAGGCTAAGTTGCGGAGCACCTTACCCATATCAGTCGTTGTAGCAAAGTCGGTAAAGCTCGGCGTGCCCGATGCAGCAAGGTTAAACTCCCACCCGTTGGTCCCGTGACCGTCCAAGAAGTTAATCTCCCAGGCACTGGTCTTGCCATATTGCGTAAAGGTACGACTATCCGTCAGCGATTGTAGTGTGCCAGGGTGTGAGGTCGCGGCAACACACATATAGGGCTCTCGACCATCGTTATTCTTGGTCGCGTGGTACACCACCATGCCCTGTACTGCAGCTAGGTTATCCCGCAGAGACCGCTGCTGACGCACCTCGTACTCGTTCTTGTAGAGGGTTGAGCCATTTGTCAGCGTGCTCAACGAGTTCACTGGATAGAGCGGGTCGTCAGCTGCCCACCCGTTAGGATTGCCCAGCTCTAACCGTTGACCCACAATAGCCCTGAGGCCGGTGTAACGCGCTCGGCGTTCCCAATAGCCGTCTAGACCAAAGTTGCCAAGTACGGGGTCTTCAGCAACTAGCGTACTGTCAGACGAAGCAATGGGTGCGCCAATGACATTGCCAGCTAGATCAACCGTAGAACTGTAGCTAGGCCGCGGTCCGTAGCGATCATCGGCCCGGAAGGCGTCGTCTACGAAGGGTCGAGTTGGATTGTTAACGTCAAGCTGTACACGCCCGTCCCCGTTTAGTTTGTCTAGAGATAGGGCAAATCCGTCCCATCCAGGAATACGCTGCCAGCCGGCAGTTGCTGGGGCAACCCGGTGGGCTGAAAAGTCTTCAGTCAAGACCTTGACGGGCTCTAATGCGATCTCTGAGGGTTGAGGAGCGCCACCAGATAAGACTGAAATAGAGTCGTTTTGAGTATCGGTTGCATTATTTGCCTTATCTAGCTTCACGAGCTCTGGGGTAGGCGTAGCAGCGTTATTGAATCTGATTCGGTGAAAGCGAACGTCTGTACCACTGTTAGACCACTTGAGCCGTAGATCGTCAAGGGTCATGCCACCGCCGACAACTTGCCCCGTAAAGCCCACATCTCCTGAAACACTAGAATCAGGGTCGCGGGAAACCATCGTAATTTCGGAGGAGGAGGCGTCAGAAATGCAGGAATTAGGTGCGCTGACCAGATAAGCCTGTAGGCTTTGCTCTGTCATCAGGCTACCTTCCGTATGCATTGCCCCATTCCAACGGAAGTTGGGACCAGGGAAAATCTCGAGGTCGTAGCGGAACCAGGCTCCCCACTTATTGCCCTTCGCCGCAGAGCGCACCTGCTGATATTCAGACGCAGAGACGGTACGGTTAGGCTGTCCATCATTTCGGATGGCCAGAACATCTACTTGGATGTTTTTCTCCAAACTAGATGAGTTAACGTCATACCAGCCGTTACCGCTAAGCGTGCCAATAGGGCAAGAATTGCTAATTTCTTTCGCGTTGAGCGGACCGTTACGCGTGATTAAATTGCTGGCCTTAGCGCCTGTGTCATTGGAGTCAATGGACAGGTCCCCACTGCCACTACCGATGCGATCTGCAGCCAGTACGCTGTCGTCCAAAGCGAGCGAATACACGACCTGAGTGCCCTGAAAATTAAACTGCCAAATGGGCGCCCTAGTACCTGCTGCGTCAGGGTAGTCTAGCTGCGTTTCGTCTGGCAGTGTATAGGCATCATTGGCGGTTCCTGCATCTGCTAGCAGTGCGCCCACCAAGTCATCGCTAGAGGGCGGACGCTTGTCAGCCACCCTAGGGTCCTGTGTAAATAAATACTCAAGCTTTGCCTTGGCTCTATCGACCGCGGGTAGTGCGATCTCATCAACAATTTGCTGGTCGCGGTAAGCAATCGTCTGGCTGGCTCGGGTAAAAGAGCGATAGCTGAGTGCCCCTACCGTCAGAGAAACCATTAGGAGCAACAAAACGGTCGTAGGTAGGACAAAACCGGCTCGACCCAATCGAGCGGAACGATTTGCCCAATACCAACATCGTAGAAGCCAGGCGGACAGCCGACTGGGCAATCGATGCACCTTCTGCCGAAGCGATAATTTAGGACGATTGTTGCGTGCGGACGCTTTGGAGTGACGCATCGTTAATTCGAGAGAACTAGGCTAGA
>JBCBOC010000443.1:0-4252 GCA_039821475.1 Cyanobacteria bacterium J06632_22
CTCAATCACACTATTTCTCAAAACGTGATACTCATGTACAGTTCTATTATTTTGGCATTTCCACAGAAATCATAATTTTTTAACCTCCTCCCCCACACCCCACAACCCAGCCAACCCCAGCCCAGTCCCCGCTTCGGTATGGTGAGACTGAGACTGGTAAAACAGCTTAAAGATATGGGCCTGGTCCTCCAGGGAAATTCCGGGTCCAGTATCAGTCACGGTAAATTTGAGCTGTCGGTCCTGGGCGCAATGCAGATGTATCGTGACGCGGCCCTTATCGGTAAATTTGATGGCGTTATCCAACAGGTTGATAAGGATCTGGCGAAGTTTGTTTTCATCGCCGTGGATGTATTGGGGTAAGGTGCGATCGCACTCAAATAACAGCTCCAGTCCCTTAGCCTTGGCCTTGAGTTGGAGCATATCCTCCAGCCCCGCCAACAGCAAAAACAGATCAAAATCGGTTTCGTGGGAGGTCAGCTGTCCCGCTTCAACCTTGGTGATTTCTAGAATGTCATTGATCAACCCCAGCAGGTGGGCGCCACTCCGATTAATGATGTCCAACGTTTGTCGATGATCCGCAGTCAGCTGCCGATCTTGGGCCATCACCTGGGCAAATCCCAAAATGGCATTGAGCGGTGTCCGCAATTCGTGGCTAATTTTGGCAATGAAGGTGCTCTTGGCTCGGTTAGCCGACTCGGCGGCGGCCTTGGCTTGGGCCAGCTCCGCCGTCCGTCTTTGAATGCGGGACTCTAATGTTCCGTTGGCCTGTTCAAGGGCCTGCTGCGCCCGCTGCCGCTGTAGCTCTGCCGAGACCCGCGCCGCAAACACAGACATCAGCGACTGCACATGCTGAGGCTTGGCAATCGGCTCAGAATGGCGCACACAAAGGGCACCGATGACCTGTTCGTGAACATTTAGTAGCGGCACCGCAAGATAACAATCTGCTCGGGACTGCTGTAGCTCAGTGGCTTTGGGAAACTTAGACCGGACGTCCGTGGGGCAGTGATAAACCTGCTTCTTACCAAAAACAATTTCACAGGGGGTGCCAGCGATGTCGTATTCGATCGATTCCAGAAGATCGCCATCGGACCAAAAGGCCAGAGTTCTCACCCGATCTTGACCAACCTTCTCAGCAATAAACACATCGCGAACTTCTAATGATGTGGCCAGACTCGCGGCCAAAACAGGGAAAAACTCTGGCCCCGTTGACGCAGCGGTACAGGCAACCAAAGTTCTTAGGGTGGTTTCCGCTTCTTTTCGCTCAGCAATTTCTTTTTCCAGCTCAGCGTTGATCGCGCTCAAATCCTCTGGACGTTTGAGGGAAAGTAACTGCGGCACCAGCGTCATCAGCTCGAAAGCGGTGTAGACCGAAACAATCGCGGTACTTGCACGAACCGTACCCGATACCCAATAAATCGGATACCACAGGGTCACCACATCCAAAAGGTGCCCCGTCCCACACAGCAAAATAAATGCGCTAAACAGCAGCGTCACCTTATGAGACAGCACCTGCTGCTGGTAGCGGTAGGTGGAAAGCAGCAGCACAAGGGGAATCGAGAAATAGGCCAGCGCAATCAGCAAATCACTGGTGACGTGCAGGCCCACTAAGGGCGTCTGCCAAAGATAGCAGTGTCCATGGGGAATATAAGGCTGCGTGGAGAAGAAACGACTGAAAAGCGCCTGCATCAATTATGTAGAAAACTGATAGTTGTTTTCATATTTCCCCCTGGAGAGGGGGGCCAACTGAGCCAAATCACGTAATCTTTCGACACAGAAGATAGGGTTTTTATGAGGCTATCAAGTTTTACAGCGCAGTAGGTAAACGATCCCCGCGAATCGACTGATCGAGCAGTTGCATAGGATGACGCACTGACAGACATTGTCCCTGTAGCCGCAGATGCTGCTGAATCTGGAGTGCACAGCCCGGATTGGGCGAGACAATCAGACTCGCCCCCGTGTTGACGAGATTAGTCGCTTTCATCTGCCCGAGTTCGGCAGCAACCTCGGGCTGCAGCATGTTGTAAACCCCGGCACTGCCGCAGCATAGGGCGGCATCAATGGGCTCCTGCAAAGTTACTCCGGGAATTTGCCGCAGTAATTGCCGTGGGGGTGCGCTAATTTTTTGTCCGTGCAACAAATGGCAGGCATCCTGGTAGACCAGGGTGAGGGGGGCATCCTGTAGCGGATATAGCGTCGCCGTTAGCCCGACCTCCGCCAGAAATTCTTGCACGTCTCTAACCTTACCGCTAAAGGCTTTAGCCCGATCTCGGTAGGCGTTATCGTGACGCAGAATGTGGTCGTATTCTTTTAGGGTGTGGCCGCAGCCGGCGGCATTGATAATGATGTAATCCAGGGAACCAGCCTGTTCAGCCTCAGCAAAGCTGTCAATCATTTGGCGAGCTAAGGCCTGGGCCTGCGCTTCTTCCCCCTGATGCTGGGGCAGGGCCGAACAACAGCCCTGGGCTTTAGGAATGATCACGTCGCAGCCATTGGCCGACAGGACCCGCGCCGTCGCTTCATTGACCCCCGAGAAGAACACCCGCTGGACACACCCCAGAATCATGCCAACGCGATAGCGCCGCTCCCCTTGGGCCGGAACATGTTCCGGTAAATTGTCCTGAAAGCAGCTGGGCGTCACCGGGGGCAGCAGCGTTTCCATCGCCGCCAGGTTGGGAGAAACTTTTTTCAACAGTCCCGTTTTTTGGAGCAGTGCGGAAAGGCCCAAGCGCTGGTACAGCGCCAGGGGAGCTAGCAGCAGCCGGATCCGATCTGGGTAGGGAAAGAGAGAGAAAATTAAGCGACGGATCGCTTGCTCGGGCAGTGATCGGGGATGATTGCGCTGTACCTGGGCCCGGACGGCACCAATCAGCTGGTCGTAGGGCACACCCGAGGGACAGGCGGTGGTGCAGGCTAAGCAGCCCAGGCAGGAGTCAAAGTGGGACACCGATATCGGCGACAGCGGCGCCTCCCCTTTATTGATGGCATCCATCAGATAAATTCTGCCCCGGGGTGAATCGGTTTCTTTGCCAATCACGCGATAGCTGGGACAGGTGGTCAGACAAAATCCGCAGTGAACACAGGCATCAATCCCGGCTTGGGGAGGGGGATCGTGGGGGTCAAAGCCGCCGTTTTCCAGGTTACTGTCGAGGCCGGTATTGAGCTTGAGCGGAGCAGAGGTCATTACAGCGGGCGCGGATAAAACCGCCAGAGAAGCATTGCTCTTTTAGCTTATCGTGGTGCGTTGAACAGTGATGGCGACAGCTATTAATGGATGAGATTAATCCACGGCCGTCAGCGTCTGACTGTCAATTTTATGGTCAGGTTCTAGGGGGCGGCCTATTGAGCTTGGCGAAGCAGGGTCACGATCGTCGTGTTGCCCTGTTCCTGTGCGATCGCAAGCACACTGCGTCCGCGGAGCCGCGTTTGTGGGTCTGCGCCGTACCCCAGCAGCAGCTGCACCAGCTCAACGTTACCGGCTTCCACCGCCCGAGCCAGCGGGGCCACGCCTTGAGCCAATTGATTGGGATTTGCCCCCCCGCTCAGCAGTAGACGAGCCAAGACCCCATTGCCGGTTTCCACGGCGCGGTAGAGCGGCGTCATACCTCCGCTAAGGACGTTGGGATTCGCCTCAGCCTGCACCAGCAAACGGACAATCTCCACATTGCCAGTTTCGGTGGCGCGGTAGAGGGGAGATGGGCTGTAGGCCGGGGTCACGTTGGGATTCGCGCCAGCGTTGACCAAAATCGCCACCAGCTCGGGATTGCCCATTTCTACCGCCTTGCCCAAGGGCGTCTGGCCGTCCGTGCCGATCACGTTGACGTTCGCCCCTGCACTGACCAGTTGTTGCAGTATTTGACGGTTGCCCTGGGCGGTTGCGATCGCAACCCCATACCCCCGATAGCCATCCCCAGCATCCACATCAGCACCCTGTCGTAGCGCCGCCTCAACCCCGGCCAGATCGCCCCGCTGCACCGCTTCCAAAAGCTGCTCGTCGGTCGAAGACAGCCCTATCAGCACTTCACTATCAGGCCTCGACACCGTTGCCTGTTGCTCAGCCCTATCAGGCGCCGTCGCGCCCCCCGTCAGCAACATACTCACAACCAAAACAAAAGCAGCAGGATGAGTCATTGATCGAATCAGTATTAAAGAGGTGCAGATCGCCCTCCCATTTTAAGTAAATTCACCCAAACTGCCCCTTTATATCCTCACCCCCTCACCGCCTCACCCCCCTTCCCTCTCCCACCACCCCGCC
>JBCBOC010000367.1:0-4825 GCA_039821475.1 Cyanobacteria bacterium J06632_22
CCTAACGGACTTGGCATTTGCTATATCTCGGGCCCAAAATTATGTCAGCGAGAAACGTTAGACGCGCTTGCTCGCCAGCACTTTGATCTTCGTGACTAACGTTCCTCTCAAACTTTCATAATCAGTAGCCGTACCCGAAGATGGTTTAGGGAAGAAATCTAAAGCACCCGCCTGCATTAGGTTAAAGATATTATCAACTTCAGAAGGGCTCAACATATTACTCAGGGTTGATTCAGGGTTGATTCAGTGTGTCACCCCTTCAGCGCCCGGCCTTATATTTAACAACCTACAAATAGGGTTGGGCAATTGACTTATTCACTCTATGTTATCCATAGAGATTTTCAGGCTAAACTCGAACAGTGTTACGTTTAGCCTGTCCTGTAAGTGCTGAAACGTATCAACAGTAACAGTTCAGGGATATTGTCGATATCACTAACTGCAACAGTTTTGACCAACATCGCAGCATTGGTGAGAATACACAACGATCTGGTTTAGAGCTGGAGTAGTCAGCTATTGTTCTGTTGAAGCCAGATATAATGCCCATCACTTTGACTAGGACATTTTGGGCACTCAAGTTTAGGGCTCAAGTGTCTCAGATGGTCGCCAAGTAGCTGGCCGTCAGCACAAATCCCAAAAAGGCCTTTGTGCTGACGTCTATAGTTGATGAAAAGTCAGACAGTTCAGTTCGGACTTTTCGCTAATTTACTGATTACAGCCCAACACTTATTCGAGTGGGAATGGCGTTAGTAATAGTTCCCAATCTTGCGGTGGTGCACAGCGGTCACGGACTCTTCCTTGGAGACTTTGCCGTCGTCAACGGTGCAGTACACCAACCAGTGGTCGCTTAGCTCCATGCGGCTGGCCACTTCGCACTCCAAGTAGGCCAGTGCGTCAGCCAAAATGGGAGATTCATTGTTGGCTGGGCGGGTGCGCACCCCGGCAAAACGGTCAGCGCCGGGTGGGAACCGCTTTAGGAAGTGCTTCATCAAATCGAGGTGATTGCCTTCTTCCAGGATGTTCAATACAAAAGTATCGCCCACCTGCATCAGGGACTCAATGGCCCGGTCCTTCGCAATGGCAATCGTAAAGCCCAACGGTTGGAAGCTGGCCTGGGAAATCCAAGACGCAAGCATCGCACTGCTGACCTCATTCTGGGCCGCAGTAATAATGTACAGGCCACTACTGATGCGACCTAACGCTTTTTGTAGGTCGGCATCAAGGGACTTAATCTTCTTAATTTTCTTTGCCTTGGCTAGATCCTGACCCATGTCAGTGCCAGTTTCTTCGCAGCGCTGGTAGTCGACTTCTCCAGGCGTATCCTTAAGGCGGATGGGGTCAAAGGCGGGCTTTAGGCCCAAGTCGCTCAGCTTGCTCTGCAGGGTGTCGATGGGTTCGTCGTCGCCACCATAGGACTCAAACAGGGCAAAGGTTTGCTTGTCCTTAACCGCTGCCAAAATGGTACTCAATGCCGCCTGGGTTTCCTCTGCGCCGCGCCCCGAAGACGGCGGCATGCCAATCAGTAGTCCCTTAGACCGCCCCACCAGCTCATTCACCTCTTGGAGGTCAGCTAGGCGCAGGTTCATCATCTCGACGGTGACGCCAGTTTTGGTGATGCCCTTGGCAATGGATTGGGAGATGCGATCGCTATAGCCGTAATCGGACACGTAGAACATGCCAACGATCGTCTCGGACTTACTCTTTTCTTGACTCCAACGACGGTAGCGTCCGGTCAGCTCCTCCAGGTTGTGGCGCAGTAGTGGACCATGCCCGGTGGCAATGGTGCCAATTTCGCCGAGTTTATCCATGCGCTTCATGGCCGACAGCACCGAACGGGCGTTGGGGGCCATGAGGCACTCGTAGTAAAAGCGAAAGTCGGGGGACAGCGCCTCTAGGTTTTCGTCAAAGGTATCTTCGTTGCAGTAGTGGGCACCAAAGGCATCACAGGTGTACAGAATGCCGGTCTTTTGGTCGTAGGTAAAGATGGTGTCGGGCCAGTGCAGGTTGGGCGCGTTTACAAACTCCAACACATGGCCATTGCCCAAGTCCAGCGTTTCGCCGCTTTTGACCTGCAGGCGTTCAAAGGGCTGGTGAACTAAATCTTCGAGAAAGCTCAGGGCCACCTTGGCACCGACGACGGTGGCATTGGGTGCCAGCGCCAAGACATCTTTGACCAGACCGCTATGGTCCGGTTCAGTGTGGCTAATGACGATGTAGTCAATGTCTGCTGGGTCGATCAGCCCCTTCAGGGCATCGAGGTAGAGTTGGCGAAACTTGGCATGGGAGGTGTCCATCAGGGCCACCTTTTCGCCACGAATCAGGAAGGAGTTGTAGGTGGTCCCGTTTTGTAGGCCGAACTCAATGTCAAACCGATCTCGGTCCCAGTCGAGGGACCGAATCGTGGTGGTGTCGTCAGCAATGACTTGAGTCTTGGTGGTCAAGCGCTTTTGCTGAGTCGCTGTCATGTCTGGTGCGGCAACAACCATGAAAATCCTCCCGTTTGTGGCTCATCCTTTGGCCCACTTACAGACTTAAACAACACTAATGTTTCTTAAGTCTGTTTACATTGTGCCTCAACTCTGGGCGACGTGCAGGTATTTATGCTCACTTTTTTCTGATGCGCAGGAAAAGCTGCGCTTATTGAGCCCACCTTAGCCGGTGCGATTAGGGTGATGCTTGGAAAAAGCTAAGTTGGGTAGCCCCATAACGTTTGGTTCGGAGATGCTGTAGCCCTGGAATGGCCTGTCCGGTCCAATGCTCGGGCGTATACTCCACGGCAATCTCGGCGTTGCCCATCATCGAATGCTCGGCTAGGGCCGCTAGAACGGGTTCGTATAATCCGCTGGCGTAGGGCGGGTCAAAATAGACGATATCTACTGGCGCTGATACCCGACGGAGCTGCTGGCGGACATCCCCCCGTAACACCTGAAAGGTTTGATCGGGGCGGGCCACCTTTTGCCAGTTTTGTTGGATGATGCGGCAGGCTGCTCCTGATTGCTCAATGCCGGTTACCCGCTGAGCCCCACGGCATAGAGCCTCGGCACCCATGGCTCCGCTACCGGCACAAAGATCTAACCAGTGGCTGTCGGGTAGGTGCGATCGCAATATATTAAACACGGCCTCCCGCACCCGCGACGATGTCGGCCGCGTCTGTTGCCCGGGCAGCGTCTTCAGCTCCCGGTTACCATAGATGCGAATGCTCATGCCGTGCCCCCATGGTCCGCGGACAGATTGCTGCACCAATCGCTCCAGCCACCGGGATAGAGCTTGCCCATGGGCTTCCCCGCCGCCACCATTGAGAATAGGTTTACGCAGGCTGTCACCCCAGAGCCGCAGTAGACCACGACTTCCTCGGCATCGTCCACGGCAGACCAATGCTGGGCCAGCGCTTCGGGCGAGTTCAGATAGCCCGCTTCATTCGTTACTGCTTTCCAAAAAGCATTCACAGCGCCGGGGATAGACCCGGCTACTGGATCGATGGGCTCCTGCTCACCTCGATATCGTTCCGGTGACCGCGAGTCCACCAGCATGCTCCCGAGCTGGGTGCGGCGCTGTCGTACCCCTTCAATATCCACCAGCCAATCGTCCGGAGGGGACTGGGGGACAAAGCGCCCCACCCGAGGATCAGGGGGGTTCGTCTCCACGGGGTGTCCTGCCGTTTGCCAGGCTTGCCAGCCGCCGTTAAGGAGTGCGACCTGCTTATGACCTAGGTAGCGCAGCATCCACCACAGCCGCGCGGCAAAGGCAAACCGGGAATCGTCGTAGATGACCACTGGGGTAGGGGGCTGGGACTGAAGGCCCGTAAGGTTGAGTTGGTCGACAAAACTGGGCCAGTGGGGTAACGGATGCCGACCGCCGTGGGCGGCAACGGGGCTCGATAGGTCGCGGTTCAAGTCCAGATAGTACGCCCCGGGAATATGTCCCTGCTGGTATTGTTGACGGCCCAGATTCGGCTCGGCCAGTGCAAACCGGCAGTCGTACAAGACGACCGTATCGAGATGCTGGGCCAGCCAATCGGCCTCAACTAAATACTCTGTAGAATGGGGCACGGTCCTACGGTCAACTCGGCTCCCCGATTATATATAAGGTCATGACTCAACCCTTTGTCCCAGTGCCGACGGGTGATGGCTCTAGTACGTTTTTTTCCGATACCTTTGGTGAATGGTTCCACAGTCGGGAGGGTGCCGTTGCCGAGGCAGAGCAGACCTATGTGGCGGTGACGCGGCTGGCCGAACTCGCCAACGGACCCCAGGTGGCGCTGCTGGATGTGTGCTATGGCCTGGGATACAACAGTGCGGCGGCCTTGGCCACCATCTGGCGCGTGAATCCGGACTGTCGAGTGACGCTGTGGGCACTAGAGCTAGAGGCCGAGGTCCCCAGAGCTGCGATCGCACAGCACCTGGTGGCGCCTTGGCCGCAGACTATCCAGCAAACCCTACAGGCCTTGGCGTTCAATCATCAGCATCAGACGCCTCGGTTGACGGCCCAACTGCTGATCGGCGATGCGCGCCAGCGGCTGTCCGATATTCAGCATTGGCAGGCCGATGCCATCTTTTTAGATCCCTTTTCACCAACGCGCTGTCCCCAGCTATGGACCGTGGAGTTTTTAGCGCAGGTGATGGCTCGCCTGAAACCCACCGGCCGATTAGCCACCTATTCTTGTGCTGCCGCAGTGCGGGCCGCCTTTTTAGAACTCGGCCTGAACATCGGCGCCACCCCAGCTGCCGGGCGTCAGTGGCCCGGGACCGTTGCCAGCTTCACCGAAACTGACCTGCCTGCTCTGTCGCCGCGCGAGCAGGCCCACCTCCGCACCCGCGCGGCGGTCACC
>JBCBOC010000415.1:0-4468 GCA_039821475.1 Cyanobacteria bacterium J06632_22
GTCACTTCAACCTCAACAAGGATGTGACCGTCGTCAACGAGGATCTTGGCGCTTTCTAGCAGATTGCATTCACTGCCTGGAGGACCTGGCTGGGGGGACCTGGCTGGGGGGACCTGGCTGGGGGGCTTGCTGCGAGTTTGTGCACGACAGTGACCATGTGTTGCCCATACTCAGTACTTATTACTCTCGCCATTTTGCTGAGGACAATAATGGCGCTCAAGTATCTAGTATTGAAGCCAAGTGCCCCATCGTCGTGTACAAACCTCTGTGGCAACGGCGATCAGCGCCAGCAACGCCCTAAGCAACGTGGCAGTGACGATTAATCCGGTGAGTTAGAGGGTCCCGATCTGCAGATCGGGACCCTCTCCTGTGCAACACCCAAGGTAGAGCATGCCATCTTCGCCATTCACACCTTACTCGTGTCCATCTTGACGCGTCAGAATGCCCCTAACGGACGGGCCTCGTGATTAACGAATCAGCGGTCAGCCCATCGTGCGCTGTGGCCAGATTCCTGTCCCCCTTCGCTATTGCCTTCGTCGAGTTGCAAAATGGTGAGGCGTAACCCTACTGCATTACCATAGGCCCCTTGAGTTTTCGAGCTGAAACTTCTAGAGTGCTGGGAATCCCTAACGCGCTATCAGCTCTCGCCGATGAACTACCGTTTCCAATTCCAGGTCCTGTGGGATAACTGGAAACTGCTGTTAGAGGGCGTAGGGCTGACGCTACAGCTTTCAGTAGCAGCAGTGCTATTAGGACTCGTTGTTGGCACCGTCGGAGCGCTGTGCCGAACCTCTGGCACGCGCTGGTTGGGGGGGATTGCCACGGCCTATGTCGAAGCTATCCGCAACACTCCCTTCCTGATCCAGCTCCTGTTTATTTTCTTTGGCATCTCTAGCCTGGGGCCCAAAATCGGCAGCGATCAGGCTGCACTGCTGGCCCTAGTCATTAACTTTGGAGCCTACGCCACCGAGATCATTCGTGCCGGCATCCAGTCTGTCGACAACACTCAAATTGAGGCCGGGCTTTCCCTAGGACTCAACCGCCGTCAGGTATTTTGGCTCGTAGTACTCAAGCCGGCCATCGCCAACATTTACCCCGCTCTGACCGGACAGATTGTCCTACTGATGCTGCTCACCAGCATCGTCTCCCAAATTTCTGCCGAGGAGCTAACCTTTGTCGGTAACTTTTTAAGATCGCGTACCTTCCGCGATTTTGAAATCTATGGTGCGATCGCAATTATCTACATCATTCTGGCTCTAACTTTCAAGCTCATGGCCCAACTCCTATACCACCGCCTATTCCGATTCACCCGCTATCGATAGCCCCCGCCCATCGGCCCAGTGAAATCCTCGGCCTGCCTGCCCCATACCCCCGGAATGCCCCACCCCCATGAGAGACTTCACCTACACCGATATTCTCTTTTCTCTACTGTGGGCTAGCCGCTGGACACTACTGCTATCGTCCATTGCCTTTACCTGCGGTGGTATCGCCGGGTTCTTAGTCATGCTGATGCGAATTTCACCCTTTCGGGTTGTACGGTATCTCAGCTGGGCCTATACCGAAGTCGTGCAAGGCACACCGCTCCTGATTCAGTTTTTACTCGCCTTCTTTGGCCTCAGCATCCTGGGGTTCGAGATCAGCTCATGGTCTGCGGCAATGGTCGCCTTAACAACCTTTACCAGCGCCTTTTTAGGAGACATCTGGCGCGGTGCAGTGGAGTCTATCCCACGGGGGCAGTGGGAAGCAGCCCGTGCCCTGAGCCTCAACTACCCCCAGCAGCTTGGACTGATTGTTTTACCCCAGGCACTGCGACGCGCCATTGCCCCGACAGTGGGATTCTTAGCCCAGGTCATCAAGGGGACATCGTTGGCGTCGGCCATCGGCTTTGTGGAGTTGGCCCGTTCGGCCACCAACATTACCAACGTCACCTTTGAGCCATTTTTCGTGTACTTGGTCACGGCCATTATCTACTTCGGCATCTGTTTTCCTATCTCTGTGTTAAGCCGAAAATTAGAGAAATCTTTAGCTTACTAAGATGAACAGGTAGCGCAAGATACATTGACAGCTAATTGGCCTGCTAAGATTCAGTTTCATTCATCAAGCCGGCTCACGTTACAGTTACTCTCTCCAGCGAACTATGCGTCTTTCTGTTCCCAAACGATGGTGGCAAACGGTTGCGATCGCAGCCTGCGCCTGTGTATTTTCTTTAGTTGCGGTCGCCTGCATGGGCGGCGGCGACACCCCCAGCGTCACGGCTCAGGATGACGCCACAACAGTGTCTAGCCTAGACCGCATTATCGAAGCCGGCACCATCAAAATTGCCGTGCCCCAAGACTTTGCCCCCTTTGGTTCGGTGGACGCCAACGGTGACCTAGAGGGGTACGACATTGACGTTGCCAATCTTATTGGCGAGGACCTAGGCGTTGAGGTTGAGCTGGTGCCCGTCACCAGCGACAACCGTATTCCCTTTCTCCAAACCGAGAAAGCCGACCTGGTGATTTCCAGTATGGGCGCAAATCCTGAACGGGCTAAGTCTATTTTCTTCTCTATTCCCTACGCCCCTTTCTTTTCGGGCATCTACGGCAGCGCCGACATTTCTGACGTGGGGAGCTTTGATGACCTGGATGGCTACAAGGTCGGCGTCACTCAGGGCACCCTGGAGGACTTAGAGCTGAGCGACGCCGTCGGCGATGATGTACAAATTGAGCGGTTTGCCGACAACAGCCTCACGGCTTCGTCGCTCATTTCTGGACAGGTAGACATGATTGCCACTGGCAACGTGGTTGCCGCAGAACTCGCCAAGAACAACCCTGATAAATCCATTGAGGGTAAATTCATTATTAAAGAATCCCCAGCACATATTGGTCTCCGTCGAGGCGAGGTCGACCTGCTGCAATGGGTGAACACCTTTGTCTATCACAAGCGCCTTGGCGGCGAGTTAGATGACTTTTCTCAGAAATGGCTAGGTGAACCGCTACCCCCGCTACCGGCGTTCTAACCTACCGCCAGATTAGAACCAGAAATCGCCTAAGAAACGCCTTGCCGCAACGGTGAGGCGTTTTGATTGGATAGCTAAACCTGAGACCCACTCAAACCTGGCATTTTTCCAGTGGGGAAAGTTACAGATTTCAACTGGGGTGGGGTTATTCAGCCTTACGACACGGGGCCACGGGTCAAAGCTTCTTGCGTTTGGCCCGTAATCGACTCAAGGTTTCCTGAGACATGCCCAAGAATGAGGCCAGATAGCCCAAGGGCACTTGCGCTTCAATCTGAGGCATGCTTGCTAACAAACTGTCATAACGTTCTTTGGCAGACTGCGACTGAAAGCTCATGACCCGGTCCAGCAGGTTAGTGTAGTGATACTCCAGCAAGCGTCGATTGAGGTCAATCCAAACTGGGTCCTGCTGAGAGAGCTGCTGTAGTCCCGTATAGCTCAGCGATAACGTTTGAGTATCGGTGACCGCCGCAATACAGTCTTCACTGGGCTGGCGATAGACAAAGCTAAAGTAGGCGGTAGCAAAGTGATCCGGAAAGCAGAACCACCGGGTAATTTCTTTACCGTCTGCCTCACAGGCTGACCGTAGTACCCCATCGACGACAAAAAAGATTTCTCTCGAGATATCACCCTTCTCTAAAAGAATCTCACCTTTGGTATATTGTTTTGCCTTTACGACAGAACACAGATTTTGCTGCTGCTCCGCATTGAGTAGGACCAGCTGGTTAAGCCTGCGCAGGAGCTGAAGCTGCCATCGCTTCAGCGCAGAGGTGGCATCACTAGTACGATTCATAACCATCAGGACAGGAAATCACAATATCAGGACTGGCCGGTCGCGTCGATAGCTCAAACTGTGGGGGTGTTTCGGTAGGATAGGTCTCTCGATAACGCTGAGATTGAAACATCTCTCGGAGCCATCTTGGCAAGGCGGGATTGTCTGGTTCGTGGGCAGCGGTAATACGCTTACAGAGCTGGCTATTGGTTATGGGCGACTCACCTGCGATATCGACACGCCAAACCAAACCGACAACGTCATGGAGCCCCCGTTGCTTCGCCATGCCACTACTCTGCACGGCCCAATCCTTCATCACTATTGTTGAAAAGGCAAAGCGTTCTGTCTCCTGCGGCATGCCAGTCCCCAGAGCGTCAAAGCTAGACGAGAACTGGTTATGTTCGAGGTGATAGGCCTGCTGTGCACGGTTGAGCGCACCGACATAGGTTGACCCTTCAGACTGCCTAGCTTTGCTCGCTCCTGAGGCTAACCAATTGGGGAGCGTAACTAGAAAGAGGCCCAGAAGTGCCAATAGGCCAAGACCCAGGCCTACCGCAACACAGCCTGTACCAGGATTTTGCTCATCTGCCATAGCGTCTTTCAGTGAACGATCTTATACAGCCGTCGCCACAACGGGGTTTGTGCGCGACGGCGGCCACTTGGCGACCATACTCAGTACTTGAGCGCCAGAGATGTCCTGA
>JBCBOC010000686.1:0-2728 GCA_039821475.1 Cyanobacteria bacterium J06632_22
ATATTTCTCGATGACAGGCTTAATCCGTAGCGCTGATTAAAATCGTCTCGAATAGCTTCAATTAGGGGCTCGTAGCCTTGGCTAGCGCCGTAACGACAAACCACCTCGCCGTACTCATCACTAGCCAATAAATCTTGCGTACAATCACGCCATAGTTGTTCAACTTCTGGCAAAATGACTGGGTTCCCTGCACTGAGATTAATAAACTCCTGTCCAGACCCCTTGTTTGAATTAAGTGTCTCAATAATATCTTTCATGATCGCGCGTACACCGGTCAGGTGAGACATACGATCGCCAAACTGGGTAAGGGCAAGAGTCATGATGGATTTCGGGTAGGTAACTTTTTGAGAGAACGAGCCGCTTTAATAGAACAAGCCGCCTTAATAAGAATATTTTTTACAGCGTATTCGATTCAATATAACCTTATTTAATGGGCAAAGCGCCGCATTCATAGCGTAAGCATACGGTCAGTAGGCAATTTTTATGTCTCCATTACGAGACCAAAGCTCCTTGCGATGCGCCTTACCCCCCAATCTTTAGCGCATCTTTAAAGACGCATCATTTGACTGCGAGCCTGGCAGATCAAGGCCGTATCAAAAGCTTGCGTTCTCACGGGCACACTTTGTGTCATGCATTAGTTTTCTTTGTTATGAATGCCATGAACGCAGTTAGCAGACTCAGCGCCAAGCTTCCCGCCCCCGTTCGGCGGCTGGCCGATTTTGCCTACAACTACTGGTGGAGTTGGACCCCTGAGCGGGTTTCACTCTTCAGTTCCATCGATCCAGGGCTGTGGCAACGCTGCAACCACAATCCTGTAGCTTTGTTGGAGCGAGTCTCCCACGAAAGGCTATGGCAAATTGCTGAAGACCCCAACTATCTAACCCGCTTAGAGCGGCTGGCCGAACAGCTAGACGATTATCTCAGTGCAGAAGGGACCTGGGCCAACCGCGAAGTACCTGAGGTATCCGGAGAGCATCCGGTCGCTTATTTTTGCATTGAGTTTGGAGTACACGAATCGTTGCCCATTTATTGCGGTGGCTTGGGCGTACTAGCAGGCGACTACTTGAAATCAGGCTCAGACTTAGGGCTGCCGATGGTGGGCGTTGGTCTACTGTATCAGCAAGGCTATTTTCACCAGCGACTCAATCGCAGCGGCTGGCAAGAAGCTGACTATATAGATAACGATATCGACCATTTGCCGCTACGTGAGGTGTGCAATGAGTTCGGCCAGCCCATTGCAGTCAAGGTAGCCATTGGCGAACGCTCAGTAAAAGCGAAAGTATGGGAGGTGAAGCTGGGTCGCAGCACGCTATACCTGCTCGATAGTGACCTGATGGAAAACGACATTAAAGACCGTCAGCTAACGGGACACTTGTATAGTCGAGACCCGCAGATGCAGATAGGGCAGGCAATGCTGTTGGGCATTGGTGGCGTCCGCGCCCTACAGGCACTTGGCATCGAGCCTGCCATCTATCACCTCAACGAAGTCCATCCGGCTTTTGCGCTGTTAGAGATTGCCCGTCAGGCTCAAGAGCAGACAGGTCGATCATTTGAGCAGGTGCGCTCCATGGTGCGCGATGCGGCCCGGTTTACCACCCATACCCCTGTGCCCTCGGGTAACATTTTTGCGGCAGCGGCAATGGGTGAGGCGATCACAGCATACGCGGGCGAACTGGGGTTGTCGTCCGCTGATGTTTTGGCATTAGGACGCCCGGATGCAGCAGATGCGCAGTTTTGCATGACCCGCATGGCACTGCAGCTGACCAGTTCTGCCAACGGTGTCAGTGAACGACACGGACGGGTATCGCGTCAGCTATGGCGCAGTTTGTATCCACATCAGCCAGTGGAGACGGTGCCCATTGGCCACGTGACGAATGGCGTCCATGTGCGTAGCTGGGTCGCGCCCCTCATTGGAGACTTGTTCGATCGATATCTGGGGCAGGAGTGGGCACAGCAGCTCACCCGCACAGAGCAGTGGAGCCGGGTCGATAATATTCCCAATGCTCAGCTCTGGCGGCGACACAGCATTTTGAAAGCGCGGCTAATTGCCTATACCCGAGATCGCGTTCTGCAATCGCGGCTGACTCGCGGCGAGGCCCAAGACGACATTAATGCCGTTGCCCGCCTGCTCGATCCTGACGTACTAACGGTCGGGGTAGCCCGTCGTTTTAGCGCATACAAGCGCAGCGATTTGCTCTTTCGAGATTTGCAGCGGCTGACGCAGGTGCTATCCCATGCCAAGCGACCCATTCAAATTATTTTTGCAGGTAAGGCCCATCCAGACGACGATGCGGGCAAGCGCATTATTCAACGAATTATGGAATGGAGCCGTCATCCAGATCTGCGCGATCGCATTGCCTTTATTGAAAACTACGACCTCTACACCAGTAAGCTCATGGTGCAGGGAGTAGACCTTTGGCTCAGCAGCTCCCGGCGCACCTTAGAAGCCTCTGGCATTGGCGGTCAAAAAGTAGCGCTCAATGGAGGATTGAACCTGGGTGTACTCGATGGCTGGTGGTATGAGGGCTATCGCCCTGGGCTAAATGGCTGGGCCATCGGCGATGCAGCGATGGGTATCTTCTCTCCAGAAGATGCGCGCAATAGAAAAGCACAAGAAGACCAAGACGCTAGGGATGCCGAGATAGTTTATAACCTGCTAGAGCGAGATATCTCTCGGCTTTATTACAAGCGCGATCGCTCAGGAGTTTCTGCTGGATGGCTCAGAATG
>JBCBOC010000010.1:0-17594 GCA_039821475.1 Cyanobacteria bacterium J06632_22
CCCAAGCTGAAACCCAGGTTCAGCAGGGGCAATATCGGGCTGCCCTGGAAACCCTAAATTGGCTATTACAGCTTGCCCCTAACCACGCCCAGGCCCTCTCTCAACGGGCCGTGGTACATGTCCACTGCCAGGCCCCACAGCTCGCCGCAAAGGATATGGCTCAAGCGCTGGCGCTGGCACCAAATGACCTAACAATGCGCCTACAGCGCGGTGAGATGCGACAACTGATGGGCGATTGCGCCGGTGCGATCGCAGACTGTACCGCCGTTATTCAGCAGCAGCCGAACAAGCCCCAAGCTTATCTGCTGCGGGCGCAGGCCCACGCGCAATTGGGACAAGCCGAAGCCGCCTTTAAGGACGTTTCTAACGCGCTAGCACTGGCGCCGGACAATGTGGCCGCCTACCAACTCAGAGGCCAAGTCTGTGCCACCGCTGCTGACCTCGAAGACGCCCTTGCCAACTACCGTAAAGCCGCCAGTTTAGCGCTAGAGCAGGGTAACTGGCTGACCCATCAGACCCTACAGCGCCAGCTTCAGGCCTTGAACGAACGGCTTCAGGCCCAAAAAGCTGAAACAGCTCGCACCATTCGCATACCTATCAAACACCTCAGCGGGGGAACGCCAGTGGTCGTGGTTACCCTGAACGGGCTGCCCTTCGATATGGTGCTAGACACGGGCGCTGGCATCACCCAAGTCACCCTGCAAATGAGCCAGCTACTCAACATTACGGCCCTAAGGTCTGGCTACTTTCGCATGGCGGACGGTCGCACGGTTCAACAGTCGATGGGGCGGGTGCAGTCGGCAAAGCTGGGGCAAGCCCAGGTCAACAACTTAGAGGTGTCGATTTCACCAACGGCATCTGAAGGATTGCTAGGGCAAAACTTCCTCTGGCGCTACGACGTTAAGATACTCCGCACCGAAATTGAACTGTACTTGCGGTAGCGCTGGCGGTAGATTCGGCGCTAGATCGGGCGGTGGACCTAAGATCGGGCGGTGGACCTAGTCGTCGTACTCCGCCATGGACGGGCAAGAACACACCAGATTGCGATCGCCATAGGCCTGATTGATGCGATTTACCGCAGGCCAGAATTTTCTCGCCCGCGTCCACTGGGTCGGATACACCGCCTGCTCGCGGCTGTAGGGGCGATTCCAGTCCGTTTCAGTTAAGTCCGCCGCCGTGTGTGGGGCGTTAGTGAGCAGGTTGTTATCCTGGGGCACCTCACCGGCTTCCACCTGGCGGATCTCTTCACGGATGGCAATCATGGCATCACAGAAGCGATCTAGCTCCGACAAGGCCTCACTTTCGGTCGGCTCGACCATGATGGTGCCTGCCACGGGCCAGGACATGGTCGGCGGATGAAAGCCGTAGTCAATCATGCGTTTGGCCACGTCTTCTACGGTGAGGTTGGCCGACTTTTTAAAGTCGCGCAGGTCCACGATGCACTCGTGGGCCACCAGACCGTGGGCTCCCTTGTAGAGAATGTCGTAGTGGCCCTCTAGGCGCTTGGCAATGTAGTTGGCACTGAGAATCGCCACCTCCGTTGCTCGGGTGAGGCCGGCGGCCCCCATCATGCGAATGTACATCCAGGAGATGGGCAGAATGCTGGCACTGCCCCAGGGCGCTGCTGCCACCGCACCAATGGACTGGTCGCTGCCCAGTTCCGGCGTCAGGCCATGCCCCGGCAGGAACGGCACCAGATGGGACTGCACACCAATCGGCCCCACCCCAGGACCACCGCCGCCATGGGGAATACAAAAGGTCTTGTGTAAGTTCAGGTGGCATACATCCGCGCCGAAGTCCGCCGGGCGGCACAGGCCCACCTGGGCATTCATGTTGGCCCCGTCCATGTACACCTGGCCACCGTGACGGTGAACAATGTCACAAACGGTGCGAATGCTTTCCTCAAAGACACCGTGAGTCGAGGGATAGGTAACCATCAACGCCGCTAGGGTATCGCTGTGCTTTTCAGCCTTGGCCCGCAGATCATCTACGTCAATGTTGCCGTCAGCGTCGCACTTGACGCTAATCACCTTCATGCCCGCCATGACCGCACTGGCCGGATTGGTGCCGTGGGCCGACTGGGGAATCAGGCAGATATTGCGATGCCCCTGGCTGCGGTGCTGATGGTACTGACGAATCACCAGCAGGCCGGTGTACTCCCCTTGGGAGCCGGCATTGGGCTGTAGGGAAATACCGGCAAAGCCCGTGATTTCGCTCAGCCAGCTTTCCAATTGGGTGAACAGCGTCTGATAGCCCTGGGTCTGGGCCAGCGGCGCAAAGGGGTGAATCTGGCCGAACTTGGGCCATGTCACGGGCACCATTTCCGCCGTCGCATTGAGCTTCATCGTGCAGGAGCCCAGCGGAATCATCGCCGAAGCCAGCGAGAGATCCTTCATTTGCAGCGAATACAGATAGCGCAGTAGTTCCGTTTCGGCGTGGTAGCGGTTGAAGGTGGGATGGGTCAGGTAAGGGCTGGTGCGCTGCAGCGCTGCGGGAATCTGCACGGACGACTTGAGCTGAGGCAAAAACGATAGGGATTCTGGACCGGCAAACACCTGCAGCAGCGTCTCGACATCTTCGGGTGTGGTGGTCTCGTCTAGGGCAATGCCCAGGGTGGCGCTGTCGATTTGCCGTAGGTTAATCTGTCGCTCGGCGGCTCGGGCCAAAACGGCCTGGGTTTTGGTGCCCGTGGTCACCTGCAACGTGTCAAAGAAAGGGGCATCAGCCAGACCAAACCCCAGCTTACTCAACCCTTCTGACAGCACCACCGTGAGCCGGTGAATGCGGGTCGCCATCGCCTTGAGCCCCTGGGGGCCGTGGTACACGGCATAGCTGCTGGCGATGATGGCCAACAGGACCTGGGCGGTGCAGATGTTGCTGGTGGCCGAGTCGCGGCGAATGTGCTGTTCGCGGGTTTGCAGGGTCAAGCGCAGCGCGGGCTGCTCTTTGGCATCTTTGGAGACCCCTACCAGTCGGCCCGGTAGCTTACGGGCATAGGCCGCGTGGGTGGCAAAGTAAGCCGCGTGGGGACCGCCATAGCCCAGGGGGACGCCAAAGCGCTGGGTGTTGCCCACCGCAATATCTGCGCCGAACTCGCCCGGAGCCTTGAGCAGAGTAAGGCTGAGTAGGTCTGCGGCGACGGTGACCAGGGCTCCAGCGTCATGGGCCTGGGCGACAAAATCGGTGTAGTCATAGACCTGACCTTCACTGGCGGGGTACTGCAGCAGAACACCAAATACAGGCTGGTCAAAGGTAAAGTCCTGGTGGTCGCCCACCAGCACCTCAATGCCGAGGGGCAGCGCCCGCGTTTTAATTACCTCAATCGTCTGAGGGTGGCAGGCCGCGGAAACCCAAAATTGCTTAGCGGCTTTAGCGGCTTTGTTTTTACACACCCCCAGACTCATGGTCATGGCCTCGGCGGCGGCAGTCCCCTCGTCCAACAGGGAGGCATTGGCAATTTCTAGCCCCGTCAGGTCCGTCACCATGGTCTGGTAGTTCAGGAGCGCTTCTAAACGGCCCTGGGCGATCTCCGGTTGGTAGGGGGTGTACTGGGTATACCAACCGGGGTTTTCGAGGATGTTGCGCTGGATCACCGGAGGCGTGTGGGTGTTGCTATAGCCCAGGCCGATGTAGCTTTTGTAAATCTGATTTTGATGTGCGATCGCACCGAGTTCTGCTAAGGCCTCGGACTCACTCGCCCCGTCGGACAACGCCAACCCACGCCCGAGTCGAATGCCTGCGGGGACCGCAGCAGCCATTAGCGCCGCCAGCGAATCGTAACCCAACACCGCTAGCATGTGCGCCACATCTGCCTCAGTCGGGCCAATATGCCGCTGAGTAAAAGCCTTAGGCTGGCCTAGCGCAGCCGTCCAGTCCCCCCCGGATAGCGATGCCGTCGGCACAGCCGCTGACAGCGACGCATCAGATATCAGCGCCTTTTGAGCATCACGTTGGTCGTAGGACATTTCAACTCCGCGAAAGGGTAAGTAACGTATTTTTTTGGAACGGCCCCACGCTCAGCAGTGGCAACGACACTCGACGTCGTCACTTAACGTTTTCACCGCAAGGACGCAATCCATAACTTATTTTGCAATAGATAACGAATTCTTTCAGTACCTAAGTTCACCATCTCCCATGCAGTGCTCCCCCAGAACGAGGCTCGTACGTTTCAGCGTCTGTTTGGGACAGGCCCGGCCCAAACAGACCGCTCCAGAGCACTAGATTCTAAGGGATAATCAGCATCGTCGTTTTATCTCTAAGCACCTAGAACCATGTCTCGCCACGTCATCAATACCGACCAAGCCCCCGCCCCAGTCGGCCCTTATAACCAGGCCATCGTTGCATCTGGGCAAATGGTGTTTGTCGCCGGTCAGGTTCCCCTCGACCCCGCCACCGGCACCATCATCGGTGACGGCGATGTCGAAGCCCAAACCGAACAAAGCCTAAAAAATCTCACCGCCATCCTAGCGGCGGCAGGAGCTAGCCTAGCTAACGTGGTCAAAACCTCTGTCTTTCTCAAAGATATGAATGACTTTGCCGCCATGAATGGGGTCTACGCCAAGCATTTTGGCGAAGCCGATGCACCGGCGCGAGCCTGTGTTGAAGTGGCCCGCTTACCCAAGGATGTCCTCGTGGAAATTGAATGTATTGCAGTGATCTAATGCCGCGTCCAGGAGTTGCTTTTTCCTGAACAAGCCCCAACGGCTAAACCACGTCCAACTTGAAACCTTTAGATCCAAAACGCGTATCGCCTGAAATCTATCGCTTTTGCACAGGGAAAACGACTGTTCTGGACGTGGCAGAGGTTTAGCTAGCAAACAATTTGTCTCTCTCAAAGTGGTCAGGCAAAAAGAAATGCTGAGAACTCAGCGTCTTGGTATTTTTTTCCCGTACGCTCAGGAAGCATTCAGATAGCCCCCCTAATCTCGGATTGTGAAACCGAACGTTGAGGATTTATAGCAATGGCAGTTGACTACGATCTGGTGATCATTGGTGGTGGCTCAGCAGGCCTCGTGGCAGCTAGCGCCGGGGCTCAGCTCAAGGGGCGCGTAGCCCTGGTCGAAAAAGAAAAGCGCGGGCTAGGGGGTGACTGCCTGTTCTATGGCTGTGTGCCCAGCAAGTCGATGATTCACTCGGCGAAAATCGCCTACGACGCTAAAAATGCTCAGCGGTTCGGCGTTCATGCCAACGTTAGCCACATCGACTTTGAGAAGGCCATGGGCCATGTCCACGACGTGGTGGGTACCATTGCCATTCATGACTCCACCGAGCGGTTCGAATCCCTAGGCGTTGAGGTGATCTACGGCGAGGGCGAGTTTACCGACGAACGGACCTTTACCGTCAACGGACGCGAGTTAAAAGCCCGTGCCTTTATCATCGCCACCGGTTCCCATCCGGCCTTACCCCCCGTTGACGGATTAAAAGAGGCCGGCTACCTCAATAATGTCGATATTTTTTCTGACTTAAAAGTCCGTCCCGATTCCCTCGCGGTCATCGGTGCCGGCCCCATTGGCTGCGAATTGGGCCAGTCCTTTTCTCGGCTGGGTTCGCAGGTCACCATTATCTCCAGCCGTGACCACATCATGCCGAAGGAAGAACCCGAGGCTGCACTGGTAGTAGAACAGAAACTCAGGGAAGAGGGTATTCGTATTCTCAACAACAGTCGCGCCCAGCGGGTCGAGGTCAAGGACGGGAAAAAGCACGTCCATGTCGGTGACGATGTCGTCGTCGTGGATGAAATTCTCGTATCGGCGGGGCGAGTGCCCAATGTCGGCTCGCTGAATCTGCAGGCCGCAGGCGTTGAGATGGGTAAATCGGGCATCAAGGTGAACGAGCAGCTTCAAACCAGCAATCCTCGGATTTACGCTGCTGGCGACGTCATCGGGGGCTATCAGTTCACCCATGTGGCCGGGTACGAAGGTGCGGTTGCCATGCAGAATGCCATGGTCAGCATCGGCCCCTTGGCCAAGAAAAAGGCTAACTATAGCGTCATTCCTTGGGCCACCTTTACCGAGCCTGAGTTGGGACGTGTGGGCATGACCGAACAGCAAGCTCGTGATCGCCACGGCGATGATATTTTTGTCCTCAGACACAACTTTGACCACCTGGACCGGGCCCTGGCCGAGGCTGCAGGCGACGGGTTTGCCAAAATTATTACCAAAAGCGACGGCACTATTTTGGGTGCCCACATCGTCGGCCCCCATGCCGGTGAGCTGATCCACGAAATCGTCTTGGCCATGAGTCAGGGCCTAAAAGTCGGCGTGCTCACTGGCATGATTCACGTCTACCCCACCCTGTCAGAGGTGAATAGCAAGGCTGCCTTACAGCTCACTAAGCAGAAGTATGCCAAGAACACGGGCTTGCAAAATATGCTTCGCAAATTCTTCAACTGGCGACGGTCAATTGCTTAAACTCCCGGCACACCCTAGGCAGGAAAACCGGCATCACGGTTAAGTTGGGCATAGCTGTTACGTTGGTCACTTTGCTGGAATCAGCGAGGGTCGAGGGCTCTCAATCGCAGAGCGCTCCGTGACTCGCAATCCGCGCAACTTCTGTGCAGATTGCCATAACTCAACATGCCTGCCCTATTGTCAGCCGGTTTCCATGCCCTTTACCCTGGCCCACCCCATTGCCGCCCTACCGCTGTGGTGGGGCAGCCGTCATCGCCTCGATTTACCCGCGCTGATGGTCGGCAGTCTTGTCCCCGACATTACCTATTACCTTCATCTACAGCCCCGCCCTAACATCGGCCACACGCTGCCAGGCATCCTACAGGAAGGTCTTCCTTGGGGACTGGCACTGCTGTTGGTAGGAGAGTACCTGCTCAAATTCCCCTGCCTTAAGTTGCTGCCCCGGCCGCTGATGCCGTCCGTGGGGCCATATAGATTGTGGTCACTGTCGCGTTTCCTGATGGTGGTGGCCTCTCTAGCGCTGGGGGCAGTGAGCCATATCGTTTGGGACAGTTTCACCCATCAGTGGGGCTGGAGTGTGGTGCAGTGGCCTTGGTTAATGTCAACCGTCGGGCCTCTGCCGCTCTATGCTTGGCTGCAGTATAGTGGCGGCGTATTTGGGCTGTTGGGTTTAGCCCTTTGGGGATACCTGAGCTGGACGGCAAGCTTACCCGAACATCCCAACCTACGAGCTATTAGGTCTGCACCTCGGAAGCTTTGGATCACCGCCCTCTCCAGTATCACGGTGCTCGTTCTCTATTTAACCTACACCGCGGTGACGTTGCCCTATGCCAGTAATGACGTCAAGTCGCTGGTGGTCAGGGCGGTGATCGGTATTGTCTCGGGGGGCAGTCTCGGGCTCCTGCTGTATGCCACGGTTTACTGGCTGTGGTTTGGCATGAAACGCCTCAGGCAATAGAAGCGGATGTGATGCCCATCCGTCCTTATAGGCCAGAATTGTTCTAAGCAACATGGGAAGGTTGAAACACAAGGTTGAAACACAAGGTTGAGACACTATGATTACTGCCAGTGTGCTAGAAATCTTGACGCCGCTGCTGTTTGGGTTGCGTACCCAGTATGCCCTGAGCCAGTTGGGCAGCCAGGATCGCTACGGCAGCATCGCCTACGAGTATGAGAAGAATTCTTACCCACTGGCGCTGGCCGATCTGCTGTGGGACGACGCGGCCGGGGGACTCGCTTTTTTGCAGCAGCTGGATGACCAGGCCAACGAAACCCTGGCCGTGGATTTTCATTCTGGATTTACCCTCAAGGGACAGACTCGAAAGTTTTTTCACTTTCAAGACCAGTTGGACCCGCTATATCGCGCCCGGATGCTGGCGGCGATGGACCGATTTACCGAAACCGACCCGCTGGCTCGGACCGCAGATCCACCGCGAAAATTTTGGGAGCGGTCTACCGATGACTGTGAAACGCCTGTAGATTGCCGCAATACCGACAACCTCAGAGCCATGCGTGACACCTCGGTGTATCTGATGGCCGAGGTGGCCGAGAACGAAGAAACGCGGCTGATTTATAAGGCACACCTGGAACGCTACGTTTCGACACTGCTCGATATCGGTATGGGCGAATGGGATAGCCCCACTTACCACGGTCATACCACGGCAGCCTACCTAAACCTGTATGACTTCGCCCAGGACCCTGAAGTAAAACAGCTGGCTGAAGATGCCCTGGATTGGCTGTTTACGGCGGCGGCGCTGAAGTACTGGCGGGGAGACTGGAACGGTCCAGCCAAGCGAGTGTACGGCAATGGTGCAGCGGCCTTTTTCTGGCTGTACTTTGGTGATGGGCTGCCACCCGAGGAGATCGAACGGGACTGGATTTATGCCATTACAAGCACCTACCGCCCCCCTCAGGATGTGGTTGCGATCGCAAATCGCCAATTTCCTCGCCCCATTGAACTGCGCCGCACCCATCCCCATTACGAAAACTGGAAACCGGAGCTGTACGGCCCGGCCTTTTACGAAACCCTTTACTTTGGCCGTACCTTTCAACTTGGCAGTCTCGCTGGGGGCGCCGACGGTGACTGGAGTGGCTTTAGCCTTAGGGTACAGACCACCACGGGCACGGAGGCGCTGACAGTTGAATCGAGCCACAATCCCCGCATTGCCCAATACGAAAATGTCTTAATTTGGTACGGCGATGCCCCTGACATCACATTCCCTGCCGGAGAACAGAGCCAGCAAGACGGTGTGACTTTCCTGAAAACCGAACGGACCTGGATAGCCCTTCGGCCCTTTTCGCGCGGGTTTATCCTAGAAGTTGCCGAGGCCCCCATGACTTTCCCGGCGTTTCAGCAAGCCGTGTTGCACCGGACGCAACTTCGTTATCCCGCCTGGCTCACCCGAGACACTGTTTTTTACCGGACCAGCCAACAGAAGACATTACGCCTAAATCCTCACCGTTCTGCGCCAGATGGCCTAAAGCGTGATGGACAAGTCTCTCCGTGGGATACCCCTCCGGAAATACACCCACTATTGCCCCTACACAGACCATAAAATCACTATGAAGCCAGATATCCCTCAAACAGATCGCCTGTAATCCTCACAATAGGCCATGTAACTTTGCGATAGAATCCGCTTTATTCTGTTGAAGTAACTACGGAGTTGTTGTCTGGCAGCATTGCGTTCCTTCCTTACAATTGCTGTTGCCCCTGTAAAAGTCTGCGTGGGAATACGGTTCCTCTAGGCTTAGCAAATGGCTTAAAAAAGAGAAGTACAGCACTCACAGGAAATCTTTGTGAGTGTGGTTCACGGTGTGTTAAGTAGCAACCGTCAGAGCTGTCAGGATAAGGCTGTGACGCCACTTCGCTGTGTACGCAGGAAGGTGTATGCATAGGGAACTGATCTTGCGCAATGTCCTGGCACCAATGGCGAAGGCTGTAACACCTCAAACCATTGAGATTCGCTGTTTTTAGCGGATGTTTGGGGTCGCATCAACCAGTACTGCCCTATCGAGTTACCGACGGCAGACTGGGGGATTTGTCTGATTCATCTACTCATTTTTTCCATATCTACAAAGTGGGTTATTAGCACCGCTGACTGTTGTCATTCGTGCTGTAGCATGGTTTGAACATCGCTTATGCAGTTTAGAATTATCAACAAGGTTCTGTTTCCAATCGCGGGTATTTTGCTGGGTGTAGTCTGTGCTACTCCAGCATTTGCCCGCAATGAAGTCGGTCCCCGAGAAGGGCTACCGGGCCGTCGCGTCAGCGGTGGCTCAAGGCAACCGATAGAAGCTTGCGTGGTCGGTTCAGCGCCGTTAGCCGCCCTGATGCCCGAAAGTAATTTGACATGGGCGACCGACGCCTCATCAACACTCTGGTTTTACCTACCTGAAGTCGCATCTTCTCAACAGCTTGAGTTCCAGCTTTACGATGCTTCCGGGAAGGTTTACGAAACGGCGTTAGCAGCGCCGCAAGCGTCTGGTTTGGTCGGCGTTGACTTGGCCGCTTTGGCCCAGTTCGATAACGCGCCAAGACTTCGTTCTGGCACAGCTTACCGCTGGACCTTTGCGGTGGTCTGTGACCCAGATAATCGTTCAGAGGATCACTGGGTCTCCGGCTGGGTCGAGTGGGTCGAGAACGGTTCCGTTCGCGACAGCGGCGCACAGGACTGGGCATTGTCCATTGATGAGTTTGCAACGCAGGCTCAATTAGCGCCGCAGTTGGCCACACTAATGGTTGAATGGCAGACATTGATTAGCACTGTGGGTTTGGAACAGGTGATACCGGCTCACCTAACGGCCGTTCCAGTTACGTTAGAGCCAACAGCGCCAATAGTATCCAGTTATCGCAGTCGTCAGAGTTCGGAGGACTAAACTGCCACGCCATTGTGTTTTATGACAAGGTTTGACGCTAAGTGAGATTGCTGTGTTGGGTATCCTAGTGCTAATGGTTTAAGTTATAGTCATCGCCACGAAAGTCCTTTTTTTGAGGCACTTTTTTGGGACCCTGTTAAGGGTTTGTGCGCGACGACGGACCACATGGCTCTAGCACGGCAAACTTGAATGCTAGGCCTTTTCTCAGCAAAGTGACGAGTGCGCTGTATTCTCCGGGGCCTCCATTCAAGCAAGAGCGTCGCTTGTCGGCCTAGTTTAGGCTTGGTCTGTTCATCATCCCCTGTAAGGCCGCTGTTCCCTTTAAAGAAACCATCGTTCTTCGCATCAGCGAGGAGATGACAACCCTTGTGGTGCCCACTGACATGGTAGCCAAGATCCGCGTTGCAGTTAACGATAATCCTGCCGAGTGGGGTCGCCTCCCTCTGATGAATATTGATTTAACGGCTTTGCTACATCAGAAGAGTTTGGCTCGACAGCAAATCAGCTAACACGTCCGATGATCGCGGTGGGCTCATGTCGGTGAACGCCGAGATAGACCAATCTTGCGTTATGGAAGCTGTATCTGCTGCGGCGCAACGACGTGACGCCACGGCTCCATAGATGACAGATGGCCCTGTGGACAGCCTGTTAAATAGCGACGAGGGCTTGAGGGGAACAATATCACCGCTGTATGGTTCGACCGTGAGACTATCGAAAGTAGTACATCTTCATCGATATCGCTGGGCGCTAATGCTGTTATCGCCCCTGATGCTAGCAGCATTTGGGGTGCCCGTTCGGGCACAGATAACCCCTGCCAACGATCAGACTCAGGTCACTGTTCAGAATGGAGAGTTTCTGATCCAAGGAGGTATTACCTCTAGTCAAGGGGATAATCTGTTCTACGGCTTTGAACAGTTTTCCTTATTGTCTGGCGAATCTGCCGTTTTTCATGCCGCCGATCGGGTCCAGAACATCTTTGGCCAAATTAGTGGCGGACAAGCTGCCTACATTAACGGACGGCTTGCGATCGCAGGTGCGCCTGCAAACCTGTATCTGATCAATCCCTCAGGCATATTATTTGGCCCTGATGCGCAACTGAGTCTGCCGGCTCACTTTACGGCTACTACGGCCAGTCAATTGGGTTTTGCTAATGGCTGGCTAAACCCAGGCACGGATCCGACCTACCTTAACGGTCCCCCTCAACAGTTTAGTTTTAATGACCCGGCCACTAGCGTAATCAATCTGGCAGATTTAGCGGTTAGTGAAGGGCAATCTATCACCCTGCTGGGAGGCACTGTTATCAATCGCGGCAGCCTGACTGCGCCATCAGGGGCTATAACCATCTTGGCAGTAGAGCAGGGCATGGTGCAGATCAGCCAGACCGGCCAAATCCTGAGTCTGACCGGTGCAGCGCCCGAAGCAGACTGGCGACTGGCAGCAGCGGATCTGCCAGAATGGCTTACCGGATCAGACATTGATCACGCCCTGAATTTGACCCAAGACGCGAGTGGGCAAATGCTAATTACGGGTTCCGAACTCACCCTTGGCCCCGGGCCTGGTAGTGCGCTAATCGCGGGCGTCATAGACACTGGCAGCACCCTATCAGGAGGAGATATCCAGGTTTTAGGCCAACAGGTGGCCCTAATTGATGCCAGTCTGCAGGCCAATAGTCCGCGTGGGGGTGGCACTATTCATATTGGTGGGAGCCTACAGGGTCAAGGTCCCCTACCCAATGCTGCCATTACCCTCGTCAATGAACAGACGCGACTGACGGCTAACGCAATCCAGCAAGGCGACGGCGGTCGCATCATCGTATGGGCTAATGAACTCACTCACTTTACGGGTACAGCCTCGGCCCTAGGCGGAGCCTTGGGTGGTGACGGAGGGTTCATTGAAATCTCAGGCCAAGAACAGCTCCAGTTTAATGGGCAAATTTTCTTGGAAGCCCCATTGGGCAGTCCCGGAACCCTCCTGCTCGACCCGCGCAATATTGTTATTCGCAATGGCTCAGGCGTCGGCACAGATGACAGTCAATTGCCTTCTGTTCTGACCAACCCTATCTTTCCGTCTTTTATCATTTACGAAGCGGTGCTGGAGGGATTGGCCAGTGCCGACATTATCTTACAGGCCGCTGACAGTATCACGATTGAACCGCTAGGCAACTTAAATTTTACAGCTTCAGCAACTGGCAAAATCACCTTTGCTGCCGACACAGACGGTGATGGCATAGGCACCTTTTCTATGCTGGCCACTGACGAGATTGATACTGGCGGACGGGATCTGCTGATTACGGCAGCTAGTATCTCGACAGGTGTACTGACCACTGGGCACTCAGTAGCTGGAAATAACGCAGCCGATGCCGGGGATATTACCTTAATTGCCCAAAATGGTAGCGTTACCACAGGCGACCTCTACGCTAACTCTGAAGCCGGCAATAACAACTCAGGACTCGGCGGTCAGGTCACTATTATGGCAACGCAAGATATTACAACTGGAGATATTTTTTCCAACTCCTTAGCTGGAAATAACAATGCGACCAATGCAGGAGATATCGCTTTAACAACCACTTCTGGTAATATCATAACCGGTAGTGTTAATGCTTTTTCCCAGGCAATCCGGAACAATGCTGGCAACGGCGGCGATATTTTCCTATCTGCCCCAGAAGGCCAGATCGAGACCCAAGAAGTGCAGGCTTTCTCGCGCGCCTTATTAAACAACGATGGTGAAGCTGCCGGAAACGTTACCCTTTTGGCAGATAGAGACATTACGGTTGACTACATCAATGCAGAGGGTGAGACGAATGGCGGCGTGGTGGACATTGCCACCGATCAGCAGTTTAGTGCCAGTGACACATTTCTCGCCCTGAATGGCGCGTTAGCGAGTATTTCCAGCGCTGGGCGGACTGGAGATGGGAACATTACCTTACAAACCGAAAACACACCGTTTGTCATTGGAGGGACGCCCAATAATGGTACAGCCGGTGCTGTGGTGGCAGGACTGACCAATGCTTTACTGCCCGCACAGACCCTCACAGAGAACGTGAATCAGGGCAATATCCAAATCAACCTGGGGACATCGCCTGCAGCGTCTGAGTCGCCGATAATGGGGGCCGAAGGCCTGGCCGGCAATGTGGCTGCGCAAGCAACCGTGACCCAAAATACATCCACCGACCTGGCCGACATCAATACTACGATCGTTAATAACCGCCAAACAGATGCCGTGAGGCAACTGGCAGCCTTAGAGAACGGTTTCTCAGAACAGTTTGCAGAACAACTGGGCCTAACGGGTAACTATGATGTCCCCTTAGCGTTTAGCTTAGCGCAAATGCAGCGGGTCTTGAAAACGGCTGAAACCCAGCTAGATATCCGCCCGGCGCTGGTGTATCTCTACTTTGCAGACAATCAGCTAGAAGCCTTAGTCGTGACCAGCCAAGGGCAACCCATTCATCGAACAACAGGGTTATCTCAAGAGCAGGTTTTACAGCTTGGACACAGCTTCCGTCGCGCTGTGACGAATCCGACCCTCCTGCCAGCCGACTATCTTCCCCCTGCCCAGGCCCTATATCAAGCCTTGATTGCCCCGATCGAAACCGAACTCCAGCAACAGGATATTAATAACTTAGCCCTAGTACTGGATAGCGGCCTCCGCTCCCTTCCGTTAGCCGCACTCCACGACGGCAACCAGTTCTTGATCGAACGCTATGCCCTCGGCATTTTGCCCACCTTCAACTTGACCAACTTTGACTGGGCCAATACGCTGCATCAGCGTCGCGACGAGCCAGCTGTGCTGGCCATGGGCATTGCCGAATTCACCGATCAACCCAAATTGCCTGCCGTGCCCGCAGAGTTGAACGTGATCACCCAGACCCCCCAAGACCGCGCTTATCTTAATGCAGAGTCTACCTTAGATCAGCTCCACAACTCTTTGGCTGGGGGCAGCTTTGGCATTGTTCATCTTGCGACCCATGCCCTGTTTGAACCGGGGGTGGTTGAACAGGCCTATGTACAGCTCTGGGATCAAAGCATTCAGTTTGACCAACTCAAGTCCCTAGATTTTCAGACGGCAAATGTCTCGTTGCTCGTGTTGAGTGCCTGCAAAACTGCGTTGGGTGATGAAGCTGCAGAATTTGGGTTTGCCGGACTGGCCGTCAGTACCGGTGCACAGTCAGCCCTGGCCAGTTTGTGGGCCGTCAGCGACGATGGCGCACTGGGGTTCATGTCGCAGTTTTATCAGCATCTGCGATCGCGACCGGTCCGCGGAGAGGCGGTACAGCAAGCCCAAATTGCCCTGCTTCGTGGCCAGGTCAGCTTAGACCAAGGCGTACTGTACAGCGCAGACGGCACCGTGATTGCGACCCTCCCAGACTTGGTGGGCAGTGGTCGCTGGGACTTTAGCCACCCAGTGTACTGGTCTGCTTTTACCCTGATCGGGAACCCTTGGTAAGCATCGCGCGCTTGACGCTGGCAACCTGCCCCGTCGTCGCTAGCCACGGCTCGCTCTATCGCTAAGGGATAATGACACGCGAAGGCTCAGGTACAGTGGCCAAGACCCTATTCTCCCCCCTCCGTAAGTTGGCCCATCGATGGCAGCGTCAAGGGCCCAGGACGCGGTATTGGAGACCTGTGGGCCAGTGGTTATTCAGATCCTTTAGCCAGGTCCCCTATGCAGTCATTGGGGTTGCGATCGCACTGCTTTTCCTCGTCAGTCAGCCCTTGGGCCTTCTAGAATCCATCGAGCTGAGCATCTACGACTACTGGGTTCGCCAAGCTGCCCCACAAAGTACTCAGCTCCAATCATCAGAAACTGTCCCCGAAATTGTTGTCGTGGGCATTACTGAGACCGATCTTCAAAACCAAGCCCAGTGGCCGCTGTCAGATCAGATATTGGCAGAATTACTTGATACCCTACAGCAACAGTCACCCCGAGCCATTGGCCTCGACCTCCACCGAGACATTGCCTACCCCCCGGGCGAAACCGCGCTCGCCGCACAGCTTAGTGCAGATAACGTTTTTGCTATCGAATCATTGATCGATGGCATTCCGCCACCCCCTGGACTTTCAGCCGAAAACATCGGATTCAATGACCTCCTGATTGATACCGACGGCGTTGTCCGTCGAAATTTTTTCTACGCGACCCTGGCAGGAACCCCGTACTATTCCCTCAGCCTCCGTATGGCCCTATTTTTGCTGGGGCAAGCTGTGACTCAAGCAACCCAATCGGCTATCAATATCGGTCCCACCACCATCCCCGTACTGTCTACCCATGCGGGAGGCTATAGCCAAGTCGACAATACCGGCTATCAGACCTTACTACAGTATCGACAGCAGGGATTTCGGCAAGTCTCCTTAACAGAGGTTCTCAAAAACAACAACAACTTAGCGTTAGAAAACACGGTTGTTCTAATCGGTACCGTTGCCCCTAGTATTAAAGATACGTTTTTTACACCGTTCAGCCCCGCACACAATAAATCTCCCCTGATGCCAGGCGTGGTTATCCATGCCCATAACCTGTCTCAGTTGCTCAACCTAGCCCAAGGGCAAATGCCCACCGTACGCTGGTTCACAACCGGGCTGGAGGGACTGTGGATCCTAGTTTGGGCAGTCATGGGAGGCTACATTGCCTGGCGGCATCGACAGCCACTTTTGATATTTAGCCTTACAGTTCTGACGCTCATCCTGTTGATTGGTCTGTGTCGTTTGGCCTTTAGCCAACAGTACTGGCTGTTGTGCGCTACACCACTGGCGGCCCTACTGTTGTCCATGCTCACGGTCACCGTCTACAAGGTGTTTTACTACAGCTACTACGATCCAATGACGCAACTCCCGAACAGAGCTCTGTTCTTGCGTCGCCTACAGCCGCAGCTCCAGGACAACCACCATCAGGCAGCAGAAAACGGTACATCCTTTCACGCTGTTCTCCTATTAGACATCGATGGCTTTAAGAGCATTAACGATAGCATGGGGCAGGAGGGCGGTAACCGCATCCTTTGCCAGGTCGCCTATCAACTCCAACGATGCTTACCGAACGCATTGGTGGCTCGTGTTGGTGGTGACGAATTTGCTGTTCTTCTCTGTCGCATGAAGCATTCTGGTGAAGCCGCCGATATTGCAGCCCACCTCCAAAAGATCCTTACAACAGGTCCGTCTCAGCTCGGTACAGCTCAACCTGTTGTCATTACCGTCAGCGTGGGAATCGCGCTCCAGTCTAGCGGCTCCAGCTATCTGGCCGCCAATCTGCTGCAGGATGCTCACCGTGCCAACTACCGTGCTCGCCAGCTTGGGCGCGAAAACTACGCCGTCTTTGCGAGGGGAATGCGTACCCAGGCAGTGTCGCAATTCCAGCTTGAAATGGATCTCAGGCGTGCCATCGAACAGCAAGTGTTTAAGATCTTCTACCAGCCCATTATTGATCTAGCCACGGGCCAGATCAGTGGCTTTGAAGCTTTGATCCGTTGGCCCCACGATACTCGAGGGTTTATCTCACCCGGAGAGTTTATCCCCATCGCCGAAGAGACTGGCCTGATTATCCCCCTCGGGAAATGGATACTTCAAACAGCCTGCGCACAAATACATCAATGGCACAAAAGCTTTCCACAGCGACTGCCACTGTCGGTTAGCGTTAATTTATCGGGTCGCCAGTTTAACCAAACCGATCTGGTAGAGAGCATTCAAGCCGTTCTGTTAGACACCCAACTGCAGCCCAGTGGGCTCAAACTCGAATTAACAGAGAGCGTTGCCATGGAAAATGTTAACCTTGCTATCGATCAGCTGTTGCGCCTCAAGCAAATGGGGCTACAAATCAGCCTTGACGATTTTGGGACGGGCTACTCTTCGCTGAGCTATCTCCATCGATTCTCCATCGACACACTCAAGGTGGATCGCTCGTTTGTGAACCGTATGGAAGCAGCAACCGAAGACAGCGACATTGTTCACACCATTATCAATTTAGGACACCAGTTGGGCATGACCGTTGTTGCAGAGGGCATTGAAACGGAAAGCCAACTACAACACCTACGGCAGCTGGGCTGTGACTACGGTCAGGGTTATTTTTTTGCTAAACCGTTGAATGCTCAACAGGCCACCGAGCTACTTCAGCGACCTCAGCAGTGGTGATATAGCCTGATGAAGTGATGAACGACATGGCCTCTCAGGTAGTGCTTTCCCTTAATCAAAGAATGCGCTACAGCCCTCTACTCGACTCAACCTTGGGGTTGATTGCCATAGAATATGTTCAGTAGATATAGCGCTCGCCACTTTGCTTCTAAGACAATGGCCCAATAGGCGTATTTTCTTCCAGGGTTAACCCAGC
>JBCBOC010000147.1:0-7579 GCA_039821475.1 Cyanobacteria bacterium J06632_22
CCATAAGCTTCTGCCCAGGCCGACTCCAGCTCAGGTGTCCAGGCTTCCCCAGCGTACTGGCCGAGGGTCTTTAGCAGACTGTTTCCCACTAGAGGATAGTGAGCGGGCAGCGCCCCATACTTGACGTGGCGAGCCCGCTCACTATCCTCTAGTGGGAAACAGTCTGCTAAAAACCCTCGGCCAGTACGCTGGGGAAGCCTGGACACCTGAGCTGGAGTCGGCCTGGGCAGAAGCTTATGGTGCCATCACTGAGCTGATGCTAGAGGGTGCAGACTACAAGGAAGAAGAAGTTGCCCTCGAAAATGCACCCCCAGTAGCTGAGCCGCCTGCGGAAGAGGGCGGACTCAACGTAAAGCTTCTGGAAGATAGTTTCGCACTCGTTGCGCCCCAGGCGGATGCACTGGTTGCTACCTTCTACGACAATCTTTTCACCGACTATCCCGCCGCTAAACCGCTGTTTGAGCATTCTGATATGGCCAAGCAAGGTCAAATGCTGAAAGGTGCCTTGGTGATGGTCGTTGAGAATTTGCGGAAACCCGAGGCCCTAAGTAAGGCACTCAAAGGACTTGGTGCCCGCCATGTCAAGTATGGCGCACTCCCTGAGCACTATCCGCTGGTCGGCAACAGCCTGCTGAAAACATTGGAGCAATACGCTGGCAGCGCTTGGACTGCTGACGTCAAAGATGCCTGGGTGGGTGCCTACGGTGCCATTACCGAACTCATGCTAGAAGGGGCTGACTACAACAAGGCAGACATCCAGCTAGAAGGAGCTGCAGCCGCCGCTGCAGTACCGCCGGAGTCACCCGATGGCGTATCTGGTGGCACTGCCATGGGTGTTGCTGGCGTGGGTGCCGTAGCCCTAGCCATTCTGTTGTTTATTTTCCTGTAGCAGCAGGACTGACGAAGAGCTGATGGTGAGCAACACCAACCAAAGACTGAGCTTGCGTAGGCTCTTAAACTTGCGAACCGCCATGATTCTGGCTGTGCTTTTGGTACTGGCTTGGTTCGGTGCGGCCTTCGCTTTAGAGCAAAAACAGATCTTCTTGCCTGGAGAAACCTCCGAAGGCCATTACCTGTTTGAAGCCTCTTGTGCCTCTTGTCATGAGGGCTTCAAGCCGGTTACCAACGAGACCTGCAATCGCTGTCATGAAGCTGAATTGGCAGATGATGTCCACGGCGCTAAGAAGTTCCGCGATCCGCGCTGGGCTGAATATCGAGACCGAATTGATATTCTGACCTGCACGGCTTGCCACAACGAGCATGTCCACATGTTTGGGCGAGGGGTGAATCTACAGCCGGATCTATGTATGCTCTGCCACGAAGAGCTAACGGCAACTCAGTTAAAGAGTCACGAAGGGTTTGAGGCCGACGGTTGTTGGACAGCTGGCTGTCACAACTTCCACGACCATCGCACCATTTCCACAGGGTTCCTGCGCAGTAATATGGGCCAACCGCCGATGTTGCCAGTTCAGGAGTTACCGGACCGGATGGTCACGACAACTCTGGATACGGCCCCTGCCCCCAACCTGCAAAAGGAGTTCCTGGGGGGTGGGACATGAAGCAGCTATTCTCCCGGCTCTTGACCGCAGTGTTAGTAGGGTGCATTTGGGTTTGCTGGGCTTCGCCCGCCATAGCGGTGTCACAGTCTGACTTAGACGACATCACCCGCCAGTGGGAGGGGAGCGCCCACGCGCTCAATGACATTAACTGTTCCAGCTGTCACCAAGACAGTGAGACAAAGGAATTTGTCGCCAAACCCACCTACACCAGTTGTCAGTCGTGTCATGAGGATCCAGTCGAGACTTTCCTCTTGGGTAAGCACGGGATTCGCCTCTTAGAGGAGGAAACGCCACTGACGCCAGCGATGGCTCGTTTGCCCATGAAGCATGATGCCTTCACGAAGCAAATGAACTGTAATGCCTGCCATGATGTGCATTCCAGCAATACCGTTCAGGCTTCAGTGGATGCTTGTTTAACCTGTCACAACGACAATCATTCTCTCAATTACCAAAACTCTAAACACGCCGAGCTTTACGAGGCTTCCAAGTCGCTACCGCGCCCTGGATCAGGTGCTGTTACCTGCGCCACTTGCCACCTACCCCGAACGGCCATCGAGAAAGGGGACGACACAGTTCTGGTAAAGGTTAACCATAACAATACTTACAACCTCAAGCCCCAGGATCGCATGGTCGGTGATGTGTGCCTCAACTGCCACGGATTGGAGTATTCCTACAACAGTATTTTCGACCCCGACTTGGTCGAAGCCAATTTTGACCGACCGCCGACGTTAGCGTTAGAGACCTTTGATCTCATGCGTGCCCTAGAGGAGCGGCGTTCGGGCAATGCGACTGAAACGGAGGCAGAGTAATCCCTGTAACCGTTTCGGTGTTTGTTTCCCCACTGGGCGGATAGCACTCCGCATCAACTATCGAGAAACCGAGGAATCTACCAACCGAGGAATCGATAATCCCAGCATCGATAAGCCAAGACATCGATAAACCAAGGCATCGATAGACCAAGAACGTTAACACAATTGGAGAACCTTTCAATGGCGATCAAAACCTGGATACGACGTATCCGATTTCGAGCCGCAGCGCTGCTGGCCCTGGCTGCAGCTGTCTGTTTTACCGCAGTTGCCTGTAGCGGCGGCGGTGGTACCACTGCGACCGCAACTGGCCCTTCGATCGCACCCGAACTGGTAGCTGATTACATTCACACCGTTATGGCTGCTGACCGTACGGCCTACACCAAGCACGTCGTTAGCCGTGTCAAGACACTAGAGGGCAAAGGAAACGATAAAGGTGTACTCGAAGTTGAGTCCACCGAAGGTTGGCAAGATACCGATGGTATTCCCCTGCCTGCTCAAATGTTCCGTTTGGGCTCTGAAATTGCCAACGAGTCTGGCTACTTCACCTACAACCTAATTTCCCCCTGGTACATCAACGACAGCCACGGTCCTAAGAGCGACTTTGAGGTCGAAGCCATGGCCGCTGTGGTCGAGACCAGCGAGCCGTTCAAAGGCTATCAGGAAGTTGGCGACCAGGCCTACTTCTCTGCGCTGTACCCTGACCTGGCCGTTGCTGAAGCTTGTGCCACTTGCCACAACACTCACCCCGTACACCTAGAGCGTTATCCCGAAAAGGTGTTCGAACTGGATGATGTCATGGGCGGTGTGATCATCAACATCCCCGTTGATAGCATGCCTGCAGCATAGGCGACCGAAAGTCCCCAGTGAAATAGTGAGTCGTGCCTGGCCTTGAGCTGTTCACGACTTTCTATTTCACGACTTAACTATTTCACTTTCTCTCGCTATGAAGCCGAAATTTTCTACCCTGATTATTCTGACCCTGATTTGCGCGGCACTTCTGGCACCTTTTGCGGTCAGCGAAGTTTATCTGGATGCCTTGCGCGATCGGTCGATCGAGCTACATCATCTGCTCCGCGGTGAACTTTACAAACAGATCAGCGGCTATGTAGCACTCTTTTTTGTTGTATTAGAAATGTTATTGACGCTGCGGAAGCGTAGCCGCAGTTGGATTGTCAAAATTAAGCTTCCAGGCTCAGTTATTCTATGGCGCAGCCTGCACATTTTTACGGGGGTTGCCCTACTGGGTGTCGTGTTGGTTCACACCATGGGTGCCACAGGAATCAACTTTAATGCCATCTTCCTTTGGGTCTTCTTTGCAGTGACGCTATCAGCCCTAGTAGGCGTTGTGGCCGAGACCGGGGTGCTGGAGTCCGCTCGCAAGGTATTCAGCTTACCTATCGGCAAGGTTGAAATGGGTAAGGGCACGCTAATTAAAAGTATGCGGGCCATTTGGCTCCCGACGCACATTTTCTTGGTAAGCGTCTTTACTATCATGCTAGGGCTGCACGTTTTTCTGGCCTATTACTACCGTTAGGGCACCATTAGGTTCTCATTCCCATGACTTTGACAACACCGCCATCCACCGAAACCTCCCCTCGGCCCGCAGTCTCAGCCAAGCTGGTGGCGGCTTGCATTGCCGTCGTGTTGGCTGTGGTGGCAACGTTCGCACTGACACGACCAACCGCCACGCCACAAAGCTTTACGCCGCTATCGGGCCTGGTTGCGCTCAAAGCAATGGCAGCTGAAGCGGTCCCCTACGACAGTGCGATCGCATCGCCCCAGCCTACTCTCATCGAGTTTTATGCGGACTGGTGCACCACTTGCCAAGGGATGTCTAGCACCGTGGCCCAGCTCCATGAGCAGTATGGCGATCAGGTCAACTTTGTCATGTTAGATATTGACGACCCGCGTTGGGCATCTCAAATCGCCGCCTATGGCGCATCTGGCGTGCCTCAATTTACCCTGCTCGACAGCACCCATCACGAGGTTGACACCTTAGTCGGCAAGGTTCCCAAACCCATTTTTCAAAATCTGTTCGCCCAAGTGCTGACCCCGGCCGCCCCCTAAGAGGGCCCGTTGGCACAATATTGACAGGCCAGCAATTGGCCGGCCAGCAATTGGCAGACCGGCATCGGAAAAGACGACTCCCCCGAAGAAGCTCCCTGAGGATTACGTTATGACACTGCTCAATCGATTTCTCAAGCTGCTGGAATGGCTTGAAGCAGGCCAGGATGTCATCGCCTTTCTAACCGACTCGATGGGACTGTCCGCCGTCCTAGCATTATGCCTTTACTTTCCCATTCAGTCCTTAGGATGTGATGCCGTCAGCGCTGCCACCCTATCTTGTACTGCAGCGCTGACGCTATTTTGCTTACTCGAGAAGCCCGAGTTTCACTAGCGAATGGTCGGCACGTTCAACGCACCCTCTGACCGCAGCCATTGTGCCTGCGCTGCCGTTAGCCCTTTGGCATCGGTAAACAGTGCGCCAGCGACCTGTGCGCCAGTCAGTACTACGTCCGTAAAGTCAGCCCCTTCTAAGCTGGCAGCTTGTAAGTTGGTTTCCGACAGATTGGCCTCGGCAAGCGTCGCTTCATTGAGCTGGGCACCGTAGAAGGAGGCCCTTGATAGGTCTGCCTTGGTTAAATTAGCCCGGTCAAAGTTGCCCCAGTCCGCCTGGGTTTGTAGCAGTAGCGCCCCAACCAAACGAGCTGAACCAAACTGAGCATTGAGCACATCGGCCTGGGTCAGGTTTGCCCCCGTGAGGTCTGCCTCAGTCAGGTTTGCGGCCTCCAAATCGGCCAGGTAAAACGACGTTCCCTGGAGGGCTGTCCCCTGCCATTGGCTACGGGCCAAAGTGGACCCCGCAAAACTCGCTTGGCTAAAATCACTGCTGCTCAAGTTAGCGCGAGTCAGGTTGGCATTCTTGAAATGTGTACTGCGTCCCGTTGCCTGGGAGAGATCGGCCTGAGTCAGCGTGGCAAAAGATAAATCAGACTCGTCTAAATCTGCCCCATGGAACTTGGCCTTGGGCGCATAAAGCTCCCGCAGAATGCCACGGTTGAGCCGGGCCCGTGTCAGCTCTGCGGCCTCCAAGCGAGCACCTTCTAGGGAGGCCCCTGACAGCACAGCCAGCACCAAGGTGGCCTTAGAAAAATCTGCCCCGCTACAAGATGCTCCGGTCAGATTTGCCCGTCGCAGATAAGCCTGGCTAAAGTTGCTGTCGTCTAAGCGCGCCCCGCAGAGATTGATATGACTCAACTCAGCTCGGCGAAGCGACTGCCGATGCTGAACTTTTTCGAGTACTTCATTCACTGTGAGCTGGGCCATGGCAGGATCTCCTTAACAGAAAAGGCTGAAAGGGTTATCGGCTTCGACATCGAAAGGGACTGTAAAACGGCAATCCTAAAAACAGTCACATAATCGAACGCGATAGCCTCCAAGCCGTATCAGTCGCTACAAAAAACTTTCTACATCTGTATAATACACAACCGTTTTTTGGAATTCACTGTGGTCTTCAAAGATGTTGCGTTTCTTTTTCTACATTCCCTGACATTTAAACAGGGGTTTATTTAGCGATCAAAGTATTTTGATCGCACCATCGTGACTGAATTTCACGGCTTCAGTCACGATGGTTTTGCGCCGAGCGTTAGCGTTATTGCCGTTTTTGTGTGCGACGGCGGATCCCTTAGCTCCAACACCAGGCACTTGAGTGTTTCTCCAGAAAAGGGATGGGGTTCGGTTTAACTCGCCATTTGCCCTGGCCTATCTTCATAGAGACGGCGCTTTGCCAGAATGCTTTTCATATGCTTTTTGACGGTGTTCTCGGTAATCCATAGCTGACCTGCGATCGCATCGTAGGACGCTCCCTGGAGTCGCAGTTCCCAAACTTCGCGTTCCCGTGGGGTCAGGCCAAACCGGCGGGCATCGGCCTGGGCCTGTCGGTGATAGGTGGCTTGGCGATCCTCTAACACCAACAGCAGGCAGGGCCCCTCAGCAAGATGAGCGTCTAGAATCTGAACACGCACACGCAGTGACCGTTGGTGCTGATCCCGCAGGTCAGCTTCGAGGCCAAAATGGGTTGTCAGACCATTGGCTATGTTTTTAAAGATGGGACGACACACTGTCCACAGGGTCGGTGATATTGCCGTCGGCGATGCCGCGGGCGTTAAGTCAGCACACATCTGAATCGCCACAGCATTACGCTTCACCACATGCCCCGCTGCCGTCACAATAATCAAACCATCGACCAAATGATCGAGGGCCGAGGCTAGTAGCTGGTTAATGATGACCGGGGGTTGTGGCGCGGGTGCAGATGAACTTGTCATGGGGGACATCCTGAACTCAATAGCAGAACCCAGCGGCAACTGTGCCTAGGTTCTGTAGAGTTATCAGGACACGTATCAAGTTTTCTGCAACTGATATCACGGCTGAACCGTCACAAACGCACAGCAGTCCCTTACCGGCTGATCGACAATATCCGACAGTCCCTCTGCTGCGAGCAGAGACTGCCAGGTGGTTTGTAGCTGTTCAGGGCTAGGCGCGTTCTGCAATCCTTGTCGTAGGCTCGTGAGCCCATCGACCCAAAACCCCTGACTGACATCAAACTCAGCCCGGATTGAGATGGATTCAGGCGCTGTGTCAGGAGTCGTATTCATGACCGGCTCAGCAGACTGATACTGTAGCCAACCATCGACGGAAACAACCCCGCCTCCATCACAACGGACCGTCAGGTACCAGTGGTAGCCCGTCTCGGGCATCAGCGATAGCTCGAAGTCTGCGAAGGAAACCTGGATAAGACCCGGTTCAGTGTGATTCGAGCCCTCAGGGGCAAGCTGAGCCCGTAGCAGCGTGTCGTCATCAACATTTTTGACAACAAAATCAACCTGACTGCTGGCATTGAGCGAGTAGGGCATGTAAAACCAGAGCTCCGGCACCGCCCGGTAAGTCAAACTGATAACCGATTCGGGCGCTAGCGACTCAGCACTGGCGTTCGGATCCGCCGGCATCAGCGCCGTTAGGGGTGATGTCCCCGCCGGTAGTTCACAGCCCCCCCCTCGACTGGCCCCCCCTCGGCGGGTGCCACGGGTGGGGTAGCCCACCTGCAGCCGCTGAGCCAGCACTGTTGGCCCAGCGGCCGCATTGTCTTCTCCCGCAATCACAGAAGGGCGGGCCTGCAGGCCATCCATCCAAGCCGTTGCCAACAGCCCTAAC
>JBCBOC010000031.1:0-12853 GCA_039821475.1 Cyanobacteria bacterium J06632_22
GAAGGCCTCCGGCGGAGACGCGAAGAAAGTGCCCCACATTCCCCGCGTGGAATTGACGATTCCAGAAATGGAGGAATTGGCGGGGAAAGTGGGGCACTTTCTTTGCGTCTCCGCCGGAGGCCTTCATCAGCATGGTCGCAAAGGCAGAGGCTTCGCTGGCCTTGGCGGTAATGTCCGAGGATAGTTTGGTCAGCTGAGCCTGGACGCTCTGAGCACTCTCCTTCAGGTTTAGGGATATTTTCACCTTTTCTTCGAGCTGCGATTCCAGGGAGAGTGCCATTTGGTACAGCACATAAATCACAACCAGGAAATAAATCGTCAGAATCAGTACGTCGCTGCCCATGGTGTGTGCCCGTAAAGGTGAATCCCGTCAGAAGTGACTCTAGACTACACCGTTGGACCACGGGTGATATCGATGGCCGGTGATTACAATTCGGGAATTTCTAGCGGCTGCTGCTCTGGCACGGTCAATTCTGGTGTGATCTCTGGAGCGCGAGCGGGAATAAGCTCTTTCTGGCGCTCCTTCAGCTTCAGCGGCAGACGAACTTCCTGGGGCTTCTCGGCAACGGCCTCAGCAGTCTTGGGCAGAGCCCGCTCCAGGTCGTTGAGCGGTCTAGGAATGACCATAACTGCGTTCAGTTCGCCAATGCGCTCGGCCTCGTGCATGCCCGCATCAACTGCGATCGCAACATTGGGCAAGGACCCTTGAATAATAATGGTACAGAGCCCTTCACCAATCGTTTCGTGGGATAGAAGCTGTACATCCGCCGATTTCGTCATGGCATCGGCAGCCCCCACCATGGCCGGAAAACCACGCGTTTCCAACAGGCCAATCGCACCGGCGCTCATATGTGTCTCGCCAATGCCTTCTAGGTCCTCAAGCCGCGGCAAAATCGGCAGCACCTTTTCCATATCCGCCATCGGTCGCGGAATAAGGGATGCCCCAACAAACTGACCAAACTGTCGGGCCGTTTCCTCTCCGGCCGTCACCGCCATGCGAACATCCGCCACACCACCCCGAACAATTGCGGTGCAGTGGCTCCCACCGGTTTTCTCGTAGCCCACCAAAAAGACATTGGCCGACTTCATCATGGCATCTGCCACACCAATAATGGCGGGAAAGCTCGTGGTCGACACCACGCCTAGGGCCGTATCTTGTAGCGGGTTGCGGGACAGTCGGTCATTGGCAGGCATTGGCAGCCTCAAAGAAAGACGGAGCGGAGCGACAGCACGTCAAGGACTGATCAGAACATTCCCCAGCAGTGTCAGGCCAACCTTCAGGGTTTTCAGATCTGAAACCGCTAAACATGGCCCTCGGTTCCACAGTACAGCTGATCAGCGCGGCCCCTAAGACACCATCCAATGGTGCTGAGCCGTACTCGAATATTGCTATTTTAGGCCGAGAACTTGGCATCACCGCCCGTTACCAGACAGAATCTTCATCCTGGTGGGATTCCCCAGGGTTACTCCCCGTACCATTGAGCGACTGGCGATGGGGAAACAGCGCAGACAGGAGCCCGTTCACCTGATCGCGGCCATACACAGTGTTGCGAGTGGTGAGCCCCGATCCATTGACGGTCGCTCCGTGGGTCGCTCCATTCTGATAGGGAGAAGAGCCATTATTGCTTGAGCCATTATGGTCTGCTGTCTCAACGGGGCGGGGCTCCACCGGTCGAGGCTCCACCGGGGCAGTTGACCGAGGCGTCAGCGGTACGGTCTGAGGCCCCGTCGGCTGATAGGGGTTAAACGTGGAAGTCGAGGCCATGGTGGATGCAGCAGTTGAGACGCCACGCCCCTGTCCACCACCCTGTCCATACTGGCTCGCTTTTCCGGCCTGGCTGTCTTGCCCAGCCTGCCCGTCATACAGAGTATTCGGCGCAATAATGGCATGGGCCGACACTTTAGGATTGAGCAGCGTACTCGCAGGTCCCACCGTCGCCGCACGGCCAATGTACCCATAGCCCACCAACAGTACACCCGTGCCCAGACTGGCCTGAGCTTCAATGACCAGCGCTCCAGCCTTGGCCTGAATCACCACCCCAGCGCCGAGGCAAGCACCCGCCTCAACTCGAATTTGGCTGCCCGGCAACGCCTGCAACACCGTACCTGCACCCACTACCGCAGTTTCGGCGATCAAAACATCTCCGCTGCAGCAGTAGTGGGTGTTGCTAGCCAAAGGTCGCGGGGACGACTGCATGGGCGCAGTTCCAATTGCGAGTAAGGAGGACGGATGGAAGATATAGCTCTCGCCACTTTGCCGAGGACAACCCTGGTGCCCAAGTGCCCAGTATGGTCGCAAAGTGGCCCACCGTCGTGCACAAACCTTTGTGACGACGGCTATAGCGTCTAGGGGCGCTGAATAGTAGTTTCAAGGACACGACGCTTAGCCTGGGGATCTATACCCACTAAACGAACGTATTGCCCCTGGTATTCGGCCAGTTGAGATTCAAGCGCTGCGATCGCATCGGCCGGACGCCGAGCATCAATAGCGCCCCCAGTCTGCCATGCTCCACTGCGATAGCGCCGCTTGTCCGCATATTCGGTACTAATACGAAGGCCCTGATTAATCAGTTGCGTAACCTGCTGGGCGACATCCCCAGCCACCGATACGCTACCGTTGTGACCGTTGCCATTGCTGGCAGCCTGACGGTCCGGATAATCGCTGTATTGGGGAGAACTGGACGCTGCACTAGAACTGCCTGAACTGACCACCTGCCCAGGCTTTTGAATGGTTACTGCCGCAGAACGCTGCTTCGCCTGGGGGTTAATCCCAAAGATGCGCACATAACTGTTCGAGTTTTGGCTCAGGAAATCGCTAAGCTGCCCCATAACATTTGCTTCACCGCCTGACAGGACGGGCCCCGTCTGCCAGATGCCACTGCGATAACGCCGCTTATCGGCATACTCTACACCCAGCTTATTGCCCTGACCGACAATAGACCTGACCTGGGGCCCCAATTCACCACCGATCCCCGCCGCCGCCGGCGCAGTCTGACCATTGCCAGTGGCTGCCGGTGCCGAGCCATTCAGCTGAACGGGCTTACCGTCACCCCGCTGAATGGTCATCCCACCGACCCGACGCTTCGCCACGGGATCAATACCAAACATCCGGACATACTCACCCTGATGCTCTGCGAGACAGGTCTGTAGCGCTGCCATCGCTTCCCCTTCGCGACTTGCCTTAATGGGAGAGCAGGTTTGCCACACGCCACTGCGATAGCGACGGCTGTCGGCATGCTCGGTGCCAATACTGTAGCCCTGCCGAATTAAGCTGCGAACCTGACTGATTAGATCTGCGCCCAGATCGCCCACTGACGCGTCGCCGTAACCCGCGGTTGCCATCGGACGAGACGCGCTTCCAGAAGTGGCAGTCGCCTTAGAACTCACGTTGGCTGGCTTACCATCACCCCGCTGGACAGTCACCCCACCGACCCGTCGCTTAGCGACAGGATCGATACCAAAAATACGGACATACTCACCTTCATGCTCCGCCAAGCATGCATCTAACGCGCCTAAGACCTCGCGCTCGCTGCTGGATTGAACCGGCGGGCAGGTTTGCCACACACCGCTGCGGTAGCGACGCTGGTCGGCATGTTCAGCACCGATTCGGTATCCCTGATTAAGGAACTGGCGGACCTGCTGGACCGCTTCGGCAGAGAGTCGTTGAGTTTGCATGGTGGTTCTCCCGGTGGAGGGGGTGGCGTATGATCTAGAGGGGTTGACAGAACGAGAAATGGGCGCAGAAGGAGTTCTTAGCCCGGATTTTGGAGATTTGGACTGGGCCGCAGAATGGGACGAGACAAACTGACCAGAGGCACCAGCCGCATAGGTTCTGGACTCTGCCGCAACCGCCGAGCGCAAAGCGCCATCGGCACCGCGAATTTCTTGGACAAGGGCCGTATCGGCCTGGCGCACATCAGGGAGCTGATCGGCCTGGGCCTGGGTGGTAATCACGGCACCAGAGGGGACAAATTTTCCGGGTGCCAGCTCTACATCTTGAACCAGTGCATGCATCATGACCACGCAGCCAGCCCCAAGTCGCGCATTTAAGATGGTTGACCGAAACCCAATAAAGCAATCGCCGCCCAGGTAAACCGGGCCATGAATCAAAGCCAAGTGAGTGACCGCGGCATTTTGGCCGACCCAGACCGAATAGGGGGCACCATCATCACCCAAGACTCGCCCATGGGGCTGACCATGAATAATGACACCATCTTGAATGCTGCAGTTATCGCTTAGATAAAAGGGAGCACCTTCATCAGCACGAATAGAGGTGCCTGGCGCGATCAGCACACCTTTACCCACATGAACATTACCCGTTACTTGAGAAAACGGGTGAATATAGGCCACATCAGGCGCACTGTGCTGCGATGGGGAGGCCGCTGTACCGGCTACCATGACCCCAATTCCTCCAAAAACCTGCTATCCGCTGACTGGGTCATTGCTTCGTGAGACACGCACCCCAAACACGCCCGCATTCAAGGCGCAGTTAGGATGCCGTGAAATAACGCCAGCAACCAGCGCAACAAACTTAGCGTTAGCTAAAATCGTCACGCTTGTCGTAGAGCTGGCCCGAATCAAGGCTGACCGTATCGACAATGGCAATCACAGCCGCATCGACGGGGCGATGATTGTACCCCTCATGCTGACGCGCACTACTGCCCTGGGTGATCAGCACCCACTCGCCCGGTCCGGCTCCCACTACATCCGCCGCAACATCGTAGTCAGGCAACGGCTCTCCGTCTTCACTGACAAACTGCACCAGCAAGAACTTGACGCCTCGAAGCGTGGATTCTTTGACAGTACTTACAACGGTCCCACGGACCTTAGCCAGACGCATGCAGTGTTTCCTATCCTATGGGCCGACTCAAGATCTACCGACCGTAAGGACGGATACCGCTGACGCTTTCACGGAATTGCTCAACCGCTTCGGTGTAACGAATCGGTAGGACAAACTCCAAGTTCTCGTGGGGTCGAGCAATGATGTGAGTGGACAGCACTTGACCACCGTTCACCCGCTTGACATTTTCGATACCCGCCGCGACGGAGGCCTGAACCTCAGAGACATCGCCCCGCACAATGACAGTCACACGGCCACTGCCAATCTTTTCGTAACCCACTAGCGTGACGCGGGCTGCCTTAACCATGGCGTCAGCCGCCTCAACAACCGCCGGAAAGCCCAGCGTTTCTACCATCCCAACTGCAATTGCCATATGTCTACCTAAACAGCGTTCTCAACTTAAACTGCATACCAAAAAGCTGATCCCAGGCAATGGATTCAATCCACGATCCAGGGATCAACTCAGTCTTAAAACCAGCTACGTTCGGAACTGCTCAACAGCTTCGGTGTAACGAATCGGCAGCACAAACTCTAAATTCTCGTGGGGACGGGCAATGATATGAGTGGACAACACTTCACCGCCGTTGACGCGCTTGGCAGACTCAATGCCAGCAGAAACCGAAGCTTGAACCTCAGATACGTCACCCCGCACAATTACGGTAACGCGCCCACTACCAATCTTTTCGTAGCCTACCAGCGTTACACGAGCGGCCTTGACCATCGCGTCAGCCGCTTCTACCACGGCAGGAAAGCCTCGGGTTTCGATCATTCCAACGGCAATCGGCATCGGTGTAAATCTCCTAGTAAAACAGACCCGCTAAATAAACCAATTAGAGCAAACATTACTGATAGAAAATACGCCCAGTCAGAACGATTGCTTTCAGCAATTCTCTGACAAAAAACAGCAATTCCTATCTCTAAAAAATAAAGTCTGTTAACTCTATTGACAGCTTTCAGAATACGGGTGCGCGATACCCTATGACAACATAATCCTCAATGATTGTTGCTAATGTTAAGCATTATTAATACTGATATAAAAATATTCTGTGCTGCTAAGCGACTCAATTGTCATGTTTGCTGTGTCGGGGTTTAGGCAAAACATTACGAAATATGGAAGGTTAATCGGGGCCCATCACCCGACCTATTAATCGGTCTAACCCTCTCTAGAAGCTGTATTGAGAGAGTCCAGTCAGCGGCCGAACGGATTACCGTGTCCACTGACTGGGGTCGGCCTTCAGGTAGGATAAAGAAATGTAAGTAATCTGAGAGACGTTTACAAGAGCAGGATGATCATAGGAGCGGATTGCAGCGTGCAATCACCTGTAATCAACCGTGGCTCAGGGCCATGGGAAGTGGACTTGACGGGTTTGCAGGTCGTATCGAAGACCAAAATCCATATGTCTGCTCTTTGCCGTCCTGTTTGCGTTTGCCGGCTCAGGGGTCAGTTTTCGCTCAGACGTTAGGTTTTGAAGTACATCAGGATGCGTCATGGGGCTGTTGGCAGTTGCTGGCAGCCCTGTGGAGCAGGCGGGTAAACGCACAGAGAACGTCAGGAGTGAACGTCTTTATGGCAGGCTTTCGACGCAGTTTGGTGACACGTTTGGGTTTAGATAGCTAATGCTAGAGGCGCTAATTCAATCCAGTTGGTTAATCCCGCTGTATGGCTTGTTCGGTTTATTGCTAGGGCTGCCTTGGGCTACTGGCTACATCAAGCGCAACGGATCGCGGCCCGCAGCCTACATCAATATTTTGATGACGCTGCTGTCTTTTCTGCATGGCGTGCTGGTGCTGATTGGTATTTGGGGACGGGGAGAAACCATATTGGGGTTTCAATGGCTGCAGGTTGCAGACCTCACGCTGTCCTTTGATTTAGACTTATCGGTCCTCAATTTAGGGGTACTGGCGCTGATTATGGGCCTCAGCCTGCTCGCGCAGATTTTCGGGCTGGGCTATATGGAGAAAGAATGGGCCTTAGCACGCTTCTTCTCGCTGATGGGCTTCTTTGAGTCGGCTATGGCAGGGGTGGTGCTGAGCAGTTCTTTCTTCTTGGCGTACTTCTTGCTCGAAATGCTGACGCTTTCCACTTACCTGCTGGTGGGCTTCTGGTATGCCCAACCCCTGGTAGTGTCAGCGGCCCGCGATGCTTTCTTGACGAAGCGCGTGGGCGATATTTTGCTATTGATGGGGCTCGTGGCACTGTCCTCCTATACAGGTACACTGCGGTTTAACGAACTTGATGCCTGGGTCAAGACGTCTGAATTGACACCACTGACCGAAACGCTGCTGGGGCTGGCGCTGGTTGCAGGTCCCGTAGGTAAGTGCGCTCAGTTTCCCCTGCATCTTTGGCTGGATGAAGCCATGGAGGGACCGAGCCCGGCGTCCATCTTGCGAAATTCGGTGGTGGTGCTCTGCGGCGCTTACGTGCTCATTAAGCTGCAGCCGGTAATCGTCATGTCTCCGGTAACGCTAGCGGTGCTGATCGCCATTGGTACCGTCACGGCAATCGGGGGGTCCCTGGTTGCGATCGCACAAGTTGATTTCAAGCGGGCCTTGTCCTATTCCACCAGCGCTTACCTCGGCCTGGTGTTTATTGCGGTGGGCACCGAATGGCCGGGTGTAGCACTGATGCTGCTGTTCACCCATGCGGTGGCTAAGGCTCTCATGTTTATGTCTGTCGGTAGTGTGGTCAGTGTGACCAACTGTCAAGATTTGACCGAGTTGGGAGGCATTGGTTCGCGGATGCCCGCTACGGCCTTTGCCTTTCTTACTGGCATGGCTGGCATGGTGGGGATACTGCCGCTAGGCTGTTTTTGGGCGCTACGGCTAGGACTAGATTTTCTCTGGGGCGAGCACCCTGTCCTGGTAGGGGTGTTTTTGTTGGTGAACGGCCTCACGGCCTTCAACCTAGTGCGCGTTTTCCGACTGGTGTTCCTCGGTGACGTCAAGCCGAAGACCCGCCGGGTGCCCGAAGTGAACTGGTGGATGGCAACGCCGATGGTATTTCTGGCCATCTTCGTATGGATGGTACCGCTGGTGATGGTGCGGATGGCGCTGCTGCCACCGCTACGCTACATCAACCTGACCGCCATGACACTGCTCATCGTGTGCGGGCTTCTGGGTGCGGGCTTAGGTGCCACCTATCCCCTGAACCGCACCATGGTTCGCTCCATGCAAAAGCCCGTACGCCTACTCCAAGATCTTTTGGCCTACGACTTTTATACTGGGCGACTTTACGACAACACGGTGGTGTTTGCCGTAGCGCAACTGTCTCGCTTCAGTAGCTGGTTTGACCGCTACGTTGTTGATGGGGCCGTAAACGCTGTCGGTGCCGTCTCACTGTTCGGCGGAGAGAGTTTAAAGTACAGCGCCTCGGGCCAGTCTCAAAGCTACATTCTCACGATCTTAGTGGGGGTGGGGCTGCTGACGGCGCTGACGATGTGGTTTATGGGGTGGGGCTAATCGATGCTGAGTGCGCTGCTAATTATTCCGTTTTTAGGGGCCCTCCTGATTGGGATCTGGCCCGAGCAGTTGACCGCACAGCGGGCACAGCGGCTAGCGCTGGTGTGCCTGGGCGCAAATTTAATCTTGACGCTGCTGCTGCTGTTCAAGTTTGACGTCAGCTCGTCGGCGCTGCAGTTGCAAGAGTCGCTCCCCTGGCTTGAGGCCCTCGGTCTAGGCTACGAATTGGGGGTAGACGGTCTGGCCCTACCGCTGGTGGTGATTAACAGCTTTTTGAGCCTGGTAGCGGTGTATGCCAGTAGCGAGACGATCCCCAGGCCGCGCCTCTACTACCCCATGATTCTGCTGATCACCGGGGCTGTAGCCGGAGCCTTCCTAGCCCAGAATTTATTGCTGTTCTTTATTTTCTATGAGCTAGAGCTGATTCCGCTGTATCTGCTGATTGCCATCTGGGGTGGCGCACGGCGCAGCTATGCGGCCACGAAGTTTTTGATCTATACCGCGCTTTCTGGCGCGCTGATTTTGGGGGCCTTTTTGGGCCTAGTTTGGCTGAGCGGCGCATCCACCTTCGACTTTAACCCGGCTCTAGCCCAAGGCCTGACCCTGACCCAGCAGGGGGTCCTGTTGGGCGCGATTTTAGTGGGGTTCGGCATCAAGGTGCCCCTGTTCCCTTTCCACACCTGGTTGCCCGATGCCCACGTGGAGGCATCTACGCCAGTTTCAGTGCTGCTGGCCGGCGTGCTACTGAAGCTGGGTACCTATGGCCTACTGAGGTTTGGTTTGGGGCTGTTCCCTGAAGTGTGGGAAGAATTTGCCCCGTGGTTGGCGTGGTGGGCCGTGGTCAGTGTGCTGTACGGGTCGCTAGCTGCGATCGCACAGACCGATATGAAGAAAATGGTGGCCTACAGCTCGGTGGGGCACATGGGCTATATTCTCTTGGCCGCTGCGGCAGCAACCCCCCTAAGCCTAGTGGGGGCAGTCTTTCAGATGGTGAGCCACGGTCTCATTTCCGGCCTGCTCTTTTTGCTCGTGGGCGTGGTTTACACCAAAACAGGCAGTCGCGACATGACCGTACTGCGGGGGCTACTGAACCCGGAACGGGGGCTGCCGACCATTGGCGGCATCATGGTGCTGGGCGTCATGGCCAGTGCAGGTATTCCCGGCATGGTGGGCTTTATTTCAGAATTTTTAGTTTACCGGGGCAGCTTTGTCCGATTTGCGCCGCAGACACTGCTGTGTCTGGTGGGTGCTGGCTTAACAGCCGTGTACTTTTTACTCATGGTCAATCGGGTCTTCTTTGGGCGGCTGGCCATCGCCCCCAACACCATCATTGGCAAAACCGATGTGGAACTGCCCGCTGTGACCTGGCGAGATCGTGCCCCGGCCCTAGCCCTGGTGCTCCTGATCTTTGTCTTTGGCATTAGTCCAGGCTGGATGACACGCTGGATTGAGCCCTCCACCAATGCCATGTACCAGTCGGGCGTGATGGCCTACCAAGCCTCTCCCATTGATTTGACGGCACGTGCCCTGTCAGGCCATAACCTGGCAGCCCAGGAAATGGCCCAGCACGCCCACCCTGCATCGTTGTCTTCTCTGGCTCTGATGCCTTAAGCGCCAGAGAAGACAGCCACTGTCGAAGCTCTCTCTTTACCGTTTTCTCTGTCGATATTCATCTGTAGCGCACCCTCTGTAAAACATCATGGTCCAGACGCTGACGCCAACCTTTGCCAAGCACCCCCTGTCGAATTTCATCGACCGGCTGTTGTCTGGCAGTACGCTGCTGCCCAACAATGCAACCAACGTCATGGAGGTGGTCGGCGTCCTTGACAGCTATGGTGTGGTGTTGGATGCCTATGCCATTAACCTGCAATACATTGCCAACCATCAGTTTTTGAAGCTGTTTCCCCTCTTCAAATATTTTGATGGAGAGGTGAATCCGGCGAAGATTGCTCGCCACCTGTGGCACGACCGGATTAACTTTGAATACGCCGAATACTGTATGCGCACAATGATGTGGCACGGTGGCGGCGGGCTAGATGCATACCTAGACACCCCAGAATTTTTGGCAAATTGTGAACGGGCCATTGCAGCCAAATCCAAACAAAATCCGCTGCTTGGCATTCTGCACAAAGTCGCGCCCCAGTTCCTGCCAGAACAAATTCGCCAGCTCGCCTACTACAGCGGGTTGGGCCAGTTTTGGCGGGTGATGAGCGACATCTTTATCAGCCTCGGCCAACGCTATAACAATGGCGAAATTACCACCATTCTTCAGGTGGTCGACCATATCAAAGACGGCCTGGTCGCCGATGCGGGCCGTCCCATCGTCTATAGCGTCAACATTGGTGGTCAGGACTACGACATTCTGCCAGCGGAGCTGGGGCTGACCTTCCTGGGAGACACAGCCGTCCCCTACGTCGAGTCTATCTTTTTCCGAGGCACGCCCTTTTTTGGCACTGTCTCTTACAACGCCCAGGCGGATCAAATTTCCTCAGATAAAAGTCGCTTTGCCTACGGCGCACTCTTTGCCGATCCAGTGCCCATTACCGGCGCAGGCATTCCGCCCACACTGCTGATGCAGGACATGTACCGCAATCTGCCGGACTACTTACACCAGTACTACCTGCAAACCACCCGCGGCGAAGGGGACATCCGCGTCAAAATCTGCATCAGCTTCCAAAAAAGTATGTTCTGCGTCACCAATGCGGCCATTATGGGCACCTTGCCAGAGCCCGTCGACCAGCCCTCCGAAGCCAACCAAGCTCACATTGCCAGTTGGCTCGATAAGCTCTTAACCTCTCGCTTGGACGTTGTGCAGACCAACTAGGTGTGCGCACCAACTAGGGGAGTGTTTTATTTTGGAACAGGCTAACGAACCCAAGGAGTGTCTCTGGGTTCGTTAGTGATAGCTACCGCTACTTTGCTTCGGACATACCTGGCGCTCAAGTACCGCGCATTGGAGCCCAGTGGCAGCCGTCGCACAAACTCCAAAAAGAGCCCCCAAAAAAGTGTCTTGTGGCGACGGCGATACAACCGACGAAAAACCCAGCGCCGATTTCCGCTTTAGTCCTGTCTCGCCAACAGACTTTGTTCTGCATCGCCAGGGGTAAGTTCGTCTTCGTGCTGTTGCAAAGTATGAAAGTTGAAAACGCTGTTCCCCAGCTGACGAGACAACAAACTCCACGCCCCGCTCACAACGGTGGAGACGATCAGTGCCGCCGCAAAGCTGTGCAACAGATCGGCGGCACCCGGCACCGGAAATAGCGGGCTAAAGTCTGGCCGGGGAAAGAACAGTAACCCCACAGCCACACCCATCAGTGAGCTCCAGAACGCGTTGTTGCGTGTGATGTGACGACTATAGAGACCCAACAGAACTGGAAACAAGACGGCCGCACAAATCAGGTCGGCAATAAAGAACAGATAGAGAACGCTGTAGCCCTGGGCCGCAATTGCGATCGCAGGCAATCCCACCAGTACCGTTAGCAACCGCGATGCCTTCAGCGTATTTTCAGCGCTATGACCTGGCAACATGGCCATCAGGTCTAGGGCAAACAGACTGGCAATGCCATTGAGCAAGGTATCGAGACTGCTCATGACCAGCGCCAGCGCCAGTACGACGACAGCCATCAGCACCCAGCCCGGCACGCTGAGCTGGCCCAACAGCTCAAAAAACGCCGTATCGCTGGCAAAACCAAACTGCACCGCCATCAGACCCAGCAGTCCAGCAATCAACAGCAGCGGCAAAATCAACAGGGCTGACCCGAGGAAAGCACCGCGAACCACGTTACTATCCCGGCAGGCATAAACCCGCTGCCAGTTGCCCTGGTTAAAGATTTCCGCTGCGATGATGGCAATCATCAGCGTTGCCCCAAACCGTAGTCCGCCAATATTACTCAGAGACAACAGCTCCGGCGAAGCCGTCGAGATCGGCTCAAAGGCAGCGGCCAAACCGCCCAGGGACGCCAGCGTCACGCCAAAGGCAATCAGCAACAGCGGCACAATGATGACAAATTGCAGACTGTCGGTAAGGATGCTGGCTCGCAGACCGCCATAGGTGGTGTAAACAAACACCGCCGTAATGACAACCAGGGCAGTTACCCCCAGGGGGACATTCGCCACGAGCTGTAAGGCTTTGGCAATGGCCGTCAGCTCTGCCGTCAGGTAGACAAACATGTACAGCAGCATCACGGCCTCCACCAGCCAGTACATGCCCCCACCATAACGGTGCTTGACATACTCATTGAGGGAATGGCCCTTGGGCATCAGGTGTCTTAGGCGAGGACCGACAAAACAAAACAGCGCCACTGCACCGGCCGAGCCAAGGCAGTACCCCAAAATGGCAGACAGCCCCCCAAACAGCGACCCGGCTTCGGGTGGACTAAATAGAATCCAAGCCCCCAGCGACGATGCCACAACCGTCGCTAAAGCCTGCCACCCGCCCACCTGATTCCGGTGCACCAGATAGTTCTCTAAGTTGACGCTGCGCCCTGCAGAGGTCAGGCCGACCAGGGTAAAGGCCGCTGTGGTCACCAAGGTGATGAGGAGTGCGATCGCAAC
>JBCBOC010000539.1:0-3559 GCA_039821475.1 Cyanobacteria bacterium J06632_22
CGGGCTGGGGGGAAAGCCTAACCCGAACGAACTCGTTAGGCCAAAGAGGTTACCCGAGTCCGACAGGCTATCGCCAAAGGTCGTGTGGCTGGAGAAGCTTGCGGCCTCCGCACCGAGAGGCAACAAGACAGTGGCACAAACAATGCCCGAGGCAAGTAACGTTCGGTTCATTTTAGATATGATTAGGGGCTGATCAGTGAAGCTGAGAGCGCCCGTTACGTCACTGTGATTAACCAAAAATGGCTACAGTTTGCCGCACCGTAACAAGTCACTTCCTTTATTTATACGACCAATGTCACGGCTCAGTACATATACTTAATCGTCTTTACGCTTTTTTAAAAAAACAGGACCTCAACCGTAGCTGAGGCCCTGTGATTGAATCAAACTGTGTGACAGGCTAAATGTGACAGGCTAAACGTCAGAAAAGGAATCCGCAACCTGCCTACTTGACCGCAACCTGCTCAGAAGGAGACGCTTCGTAGGCCTTCTCAAGACGCATGAGTTGCTTAGCGCGGGCAGATAGTGCCGTGGTGTCGAGCCAATTAGCAATCAAGGCATCTGTGGAGAATAACCCTGCTCCGTTGACGGTCATGAACAGGAAGGCTGCAGCGTAAATGGCAGACAGTTCTAGGTAGGGTAGGCTCAAGCCTGCGACTTTAACGTGGTGGTACATAGCCACACACATGGTGAAAAACAGACCCAAGGCTGCGGGACGAGTGAATAAACCAATGGCAACCAGCGGTGCACCAATGAGTTCGGTGTAAGCCGCAATGTAGCTTAGGAAGATGGGAAACGGCAGTCCTAGGTAAGCGACGTAAGCTTCGGCAAAGCTTTCAATGTTAGCCAGCTTATCCATGCCATTATGCACCATCATAATGCCGAGCACAGCCCGTAAAATGGCCCAGGTCGTTTGAGACGGGAAGTTCGGATTGACGTTCGGCTGAAAAATCTTTGCGATGAGGGAAAGGTTAGAGGCCATAGTTCGAGATTGGGTATGAATGATGGATTAAAGCTGCTTAGAAAGGCAAGCGCTCAATCAGTCGCCTGACTCGCGCAGCTCCACCTTCCAAATCACGACCACAGCACGGCGAAGGTACCTCGTGGCAGTATCAGCAGTTCATATACAAGAATGTTAACTAAATTATTAAGGATTGTAAATGATTTTGGGCGTAGATTAATGGCTTGAGATCCCTTTAGTAGGAAGTTTTACGCTTTTACGGGCATATAGTGATGAACGTTAGCGTTACTCTCTTGTTTTATTAAGAAAAGTAAAAATTATGAAATTAAACGCTTCTGGCTGATCCCAAGGCACGCGATGGCCGGCCTTCGGTATTGTGCAAGCAGATATTGCCGGGCAATCTTGCACTAGAGACTGACTAATGGCGGTGTACTTGGCATCTTCACTGCCGGTGGTATAAAGCAACGGTGGGCGCTTCAGGGTTTGTAGGGCGGGTCTTAAGTCTGCCTGTCGGCCCTTGGAATAGTTGATAAACGCCGTTGCGATCGCATTTCGGTAGGGGGCAATCTCACAGGCTGGCCCTGGCTTACCCTTGAACAAGGGGAGTCGGTTCCAGTCATTGAGAACATCACGAAGGGGTTCTCTAAGAAAACGACGGGCCCACGAGCGATCACGCTTGAGCTGTGCTGCTCGTGCCTGGACAGGGTCAATAGGCAGACCGGGGTCAGCGGCCACAATAATCGCCCCACACCACAGTTGAGGCTCCTGTAATACAGCGTGGAGGGCCAGTCGCCCCCCCAGGGAATAGCCCAGCAGGATACGGCGTGCTCTGGGCCGCTGGCTGACGCGCTGGCAAAACTGTGCGGCCCACTGCCCACAGTCCTGGGCTAGGGTGTCCCACAGATTCTCCGTCTGCACTTGGACGCTGGGTAAGTGCTGTTGCAGATACAACGTTAACGGATCCCATACGCGCGGTGTTTGTAGGTTGCCATGCAAGCACCAGATCTGGAGGGGCATAGCGGTGTCGTTCTTGTAGGCTGAGTCAGTCACGTGCGACCCATGACCTTGGCCGCGCGTTCAAAATCGGCTACGGCAGCCAGGGTGGCAGGGACAGTGAAGAATTGGGTTGCGATCGCACTGGAAAAGGTAAACGTATCCACCCCGGCTGCGGCTAATTCTGAGATGTCGGCCACGTCCCGAATGCTCGCTGTCAGGATGCGTGTATCGCTCTGCACGCCGTTTAAGGCCTGCTGCATCTGCGCCACCATCTGTTGCCCGTCCCGACCCAAGTCGTTAATGCGGCCGAGGTAAGGTGCGACATAATCAGCATCGATAGCGGCACCGATGAGCACTTGATGGACGGCGTAGATTCCTGTCAGCGTTACCCGCACATCGGCTTTCACCAGCTTTGCGGCGGCTGTGCTTCCCGCCTGAGTGATGGGCACCTTGACCACCACGGATGGATCTAGAGCTGCTAGCGCTTGCCCCCGCTCCAATAATGCCTCTACAGTGCCGCCCCAGGTTTGTATTTGCACTTCTTGCATCCCTAAGTCCAGCGCTTTGTTGACTAGGCCCTCTAAGACCGTCATGGTGCAGGCTACTCCAGCGCGCTCCAGTAGTAGTGGGTTGGTTGTGACGCCATAGAACAGCCCGGTGGGCAGCCAGGTTTCCCAGTCTTCGACCTTGGCAGTATCTAAAAAGAGACGAATATGGGGGACTGTGTCCATGTGAGTGATCCGTGAATAAAAACGAGTGACGTTATCGGCAGCCAACGGCACGCACGGTTTCGAGATGTTTTGCAACCGGCGTCAGCGTGTGGGCTGCAATCATGCCGCTGGCGGCCACCGCAGGTAGGCCAATGCCGGGAAAGGTGGACCCGCCACAGCACAGGAGACCTTTAATCGGCGTCTTGGGACCGGGAAACAATCCGCTCCCGGCACGGATAGCGGGACCATAGCTGCCGCGATCGCAGCGCAAAAATCGCTCATGGGTCAGGGGGGTGCCCACCAGGGTAACCTCGCAGCGGTGACGAATGTCAGGAATCACCCGCTCCAGAGCCTTCCACATGACCTCAGCCCGTCCGGCCTTGAGTTGCTGGTAGGTGTCGCTATCGCGGTCTAATCCGGCCCAAGGGGCATAGGGTTCGTTGCCAGGGGTGTAGACATGAACCGTGTGTTTACCCGGTGGGGCCAGCTGTGGATCCAATACCGACGGTATCGAAATGAGCACCAAATTTTGTGGGGCATTGATGCCCCGCGACCAGTCGTTGACCACAATGTAATGGCAGGCCAGGTCAGAGGGTAAATCTGTTGCGTTAATGCCCAAATGTAAGTGCATAAAGCTATCGCAGGCAGGCGTTGCATTTCTCTTTTGTAAGAACCGATCAGAAACAGATTTCTTGGGTAACAGTTTTACCGTATCCCATACCGAAGCATTGGAGATGACTGCCTTTTGGGCCAGAATCTGGTCCCCGTTGTGAAGCTGTACGCCGGTAGCGCGGCCTTGTTGGATGAGAATTTGGTCAACATGGGCACGCAGTCGGAGCTGTCCGTCAAATTTCTCCAGCCCACGAACCAGGGCCTGTACCAGCATACCGCTACC
>JBCBOC010000546.1:0-3529 GCA_039821475.1 Cyanobacteria bacterium J06632_22
ATTGCGATCGCAAACACGGCGGACAAAAACAGCTTAGAAAATAGCGGCATCGCAGCGGGCCAAGCGTATCTATGCGGGCCGGGTTCACCTGGTGCTGCTGGCCTTTTACTTCAACGCTATTTTGGTGGCGCTGTGCTGGTCCGCCGCTGCGATGCCGCTATTTTCTAAGCTGTTTTTGTCCGCCGTGTTTGCGATCGCAATCTACGCCCTGGGTCAGAGCATTCCCTCGACTCGGCTGAGTTACTTGCTCTCTGGCATCCTCTTTGTGATTGTATTGGTGACAACTCAGGCCTTTATCGTCTACAAAATGCAGGCTGAGGCAGAAGCCACGGGTGAAGAACTGCGCGAACAGTTCGAGGATCCCGAAGAAACTAAATTTAGGTAGTGCTAGCTCAGCTCCACCACTGCAGCATCGTCCATCAGGGTTTCCCCCGTCAGCAAATCGTCCACCGTTAGCTTAAGGCGGCGACGATCATCGACTCGAAAACTGACCCGCACGCGATCGCTCCCTGGGAATCCAGGGGGCGTTAATGCGGCAATGGTACGAGCACTATCGGTGTCGTTCAGCGGCTTAACGGTTTGCTCACCTCGTTGTTGGCGGGTGACCAGTTGTCCGTTATCGAAGAAAATTTCAGTGCGAGTATCGCCTTCGCTTAGTTCTCCGATCACCAGTTCAATGCTCGGCTGCTGGTCTACCGAGGCCCCCAACATCAGCTCAATCGGCTCTGACATAGGGTAAGGCTGTCCAGTGGGAATGATCGCGTGCCAGCCATGGCGGTTTTGCCGACGATCCCAGTAGCGAATGCCGTAGCTGTGGTACAAAAAGTCTTTGAGTTCAAGGCCCTGCTGTAGCTGCAGGGCCCCTTCGGCCACGGCAGTAAAAGGCCGGTCCAGCTGAATTTTGTCTGGGTCAAATCGACCCTTCAGCCAGGTCTGGACCGCAGGGATTTGTCCACTGCCGCCCACTAGTAGCACAGCGTCAACATTGTCGGTTCCGATGCCCTGGCGCCGGGCTTGCTGTAACACCTGATCGAGGCGGGCGTCTAGGCGGTCGAACAGCCCTCGCTGCTGCAAAATGGCCTCGAAGGGCTGCCGCGACAAAGATAGCTCATAGCTATCTAGGGTCTCATCATCAAAGTAGCTTTCCTGGGCAACGGGGGCAGATGAAAGGCTAATTTTGAGCCGTTCTACGAGCCGTAGCGTCAGGGGTGTGATGGGCAAGGCTTGGGTTTCGACAAAATGCTCGGCGAGCCAGTTATCGATGTCGGCTCCGCCTAGTGCTTCTCCGGCCTTGGCCAGTACCTGAGCGGTTTGTACCCGTTGGGACGATTGCAGCGGAGCCTTGCCCCATTTGAGGACAAACCCTAGCGGCTGACGCGTGGACGAGCCTGTGAGCTGCACCAAGGAAAAGTCCAGGGTGCCGCCGCCAAAGTCCACCACCAGCACCGTTTCATTGCCCTGTAGCCCATAGCCTAGGGCAGCAGCGGTCGGCTCATCGAGTAGTCTGACCTGTTCAACTGATAGGGCCTGACAGACATCAGCTAGCCAGTTTCGGTAGGTTTCAAAGCTGTCTACCGGTACGGTAAAGATCAGGGCATTGAGGTCAGGATCCTGCTGTCGGGCTTGGGCGACTAAGGCTTCCAAAAACCATTGTCCAATGGTTTCAAAGCTAATCGTTTGCCCATCCAGCGTCGGCATAAATCCCTGGACTGTACTGCCAATGCCGCGCTTGAATTGTTTGAAGTAGCGCTGGCTTTGCCCCGTCAGGCCGCGATCTCGTACGGATTGCCCGACGGTAACGGCGGCAGTGGCGGCATCGTCCACATAGACCAGGCTAGGGGTCAGGGGCGGCTGACGACCCAACTGCCAGCTTAAGTCACCCAGGGAGAGCACTTCGGGCTGTTGTGTCGCGCTGTTCCACCGGGTGACCACGGTATTGCTGGTGCCAAAGTCAATCGCAAGCGTCATTACAGTTTTGGTGGTCGGGGTTGGTGGAGTTTGAGGGGGCCGCGAGGTGGACGGGTGCGGGCAGATGAGGCCTTAGGAACAGTGGCAGATATTGCGTGGGTCAGGCTGTTTGAGCCTCGGAGTCTCGCTACACCAAATTTAAGGCGCTTTATGGTTCGGCTTACTCTTGTACGCAGGGCTACGGCAGCATTGCCCCCTAACTGAGTTTTGAGGCTTGTAGCATAGGGAATGCGAAAGGAGCCTCTGATGAGACTAGCTTGGAGGAATCGCAGTGAGTCCAATGAGTCCGCCGAGAAATAATCCTGAGAAGCAAATGCTTGCCAGCAGTAAACAACTGCGACCGCGCCCCATGCGGCTGACCAGACGATCGCCTGCGCTAGCGCCAACGATGCTACAAAGGGCTGTGAGCACCAGCGTGCCAAACGCCGTTCCAACAATGTTGATGGCCGTCTGCTGAAGTGAAATGCTGTCAATATCGTTGGTGCCACCGTAACCGATTGCAATTGCCAGGGCTACCATCAACAGTCCCGCGCCCAAACAGCTCAGTCGGACGGCCCACCAGGCCTTCCAGCGTGACAACCGCAGTAGTGACTGTGGTCCAGCCAGGGCTAAACATTGCATAAAGGTGCCCGCCAAGGCCATCCCCCAGACCCAGGCCGGAGGCAAAAAGGCCACTAACATTAGGCCTGCGATCGCATAGACCAAGATCAGCAATAGCATGACTCGCCAGGGCGTACGGGATGATGAAACCCGTCGGCGCTGTTGGGGTGGCGGTGGCGTCGGTTGAGGTTGAGGTGGCGGTTGAGAATTCACAGTAGCAAGCTTGCCGCGGACGAATCGGGCAAGGGCGGGATGTTTACAGCTGAGTCCTTACAAATTGTTTATGAGTATACCGGGATCGGGCGGGCGATATGTATCGCTACGGCTGGATCTTTGCCGTATCTGCCGCCCCCCTAAACCAGCCCAAACTCTGCCATGGCAGGTACAAAGTTACGATTTTCGTGACTGGGACGGCTCAGCTTGATGAGGGCAAAGCGCTGGGCGTGGCTTAGGGACTGCCACTGGTCATCGGTGACGGAGATCTGGTGGGTTTGGGCTTGTGTTTGCACCTGCGGTGGGACGGTGGTGGATTGCCAAGGCGGTTGAGGATCAATATCTAGCGATTTAGCCGGTTGTCCGGTGTGGCCCACCACCAAAGATTGGAGATGCTCCCGATAGGCTACTGTCGTGGCCACGTCTTCACAGGGTAAATCCACAAGTGACTGACGTTCCGAGGGCGTGAATTGATGCCAATGGGCCAGTTTGAGCTTTACCCCGCAGGTATCGAGCTTCAGTCGCACTGTCATAGGAATACAGCGAAGTGAGATGACGAAATCTTGTTCAAAGTCGAAAAATGCTGGGGCCGTCATGGGCAAGTATCAGTAAAAAATGAAGACTAGGGTCTGCCCTTGTTATTGCATTTGATGCGTTGTTAAGGGTAGTTTTCAGCGCTAAACCTCTATTCTGGGGTCCGCGACACAGCCGAAATGGGTTAACACCCTTTGACTGCGATAACGAGGAC
>JBCBOC010000763.1:0-2217 GCA_039821475.1 Cyanobacteria bacterium J06632_22
CAGCAGCCATCCTGCAAATAGAGCAGTCCAAATTTAGCCCAGTCTCTGGCCGTTGCGTACAGGTATGACGAGCCAGTAAAGGTGCCTGCAGCATCGGGCTCCAGCACCGCACTGGCCATTCCCAACGGGTCAAACAAAACCTTTCTAGGGAACATAAAATAGTCTTCTAGACCGCCACCAATGGCCTGCTTAAGAACGCGACAGAGCAACACACTGCTACCGCTGGAGTAGTGAAAAGCACTATCAGGCTGATGTTTAAGGGGCCGTCGGGCAGCGTAGGCAGCCATATCTTCGCGCTGAAACAACATTGTTGTTGCATCCGCACGAGGATCGTTGTATTTCTCGGAGAAACTTAAGCCATCACACATGCGCAACAGCTGATCGAGCGTAATCGAACACCGCTCGTCACCAGGACTACACCATTCTGGCAACAACTCGCACTGATCTAAAGAGAGTTTACCCTGATGAACCAGAATTCCAATGAGCGCATTGACCACGCTTTTGGTCATCGACCAGCCGAGCATCGGCGTCTGAGCCGAGAAGCCGGGAGCATATCGCTCTGCAATAATATGCCCCTTATGCAACACAACAATGGCGCGAGTCCGTTTTAATCGTTTCCGATTCTCTTCTTTAAAGGCATTAGCTAATACCGCATTGAGCTGCGCCTCTCCTGCAAAACCCTTTAGTGTTGGCACATCATGATCTACCCTTGGCGTTGCGCTATCCCACTGTTCAAACACCTGGCTTTGTTGACGTAGTGTGCGACTGCAGGTATCCATCACCAGACTGCTGCCTAGGCCGGGCCGATACAGTGCTGTACATCGAATCCCCAGACAAGATGCCGTTACTGACTGTTGATCAAAGTCAATTTTGGCATTCACATACCGCAGCGGTGCCAGATCATCTACCCCTAAATCTTCTTGAAGGATGGATTCAGGCTCTCGCTGGGAGACAAAAATACCGGAGCATAACAGCTTGGCTTTATAGGCCGTTGCGAGTCGGAGCAGTCGAATGGGCCAGTCAACTACCAAAGGTCGTCATTTATCAAAGGACAAAGCGGATGATGGGACTCGAACCCACGACATTCAGCTTGGGAAGCTGACGTTCTACCACTGAACTACATCCGCAGTGGTTCCATATTATAGGCCTACTTACCGACAGGTTGCGGAGGATATTCAGGTTTCTTAAGCTCAGCCGGGGGTGGCGAAATATCAGTAACTTTGCCCAGCAGGTTGAGCAAGCCCTTCTGAAAGCCAGCAATATAGGTAAAGAAGACCGGCACCACCACCAGTGTTAGTAGCGTCGCGGTTGAAAAGCCGCCAATGACGGCAATAGCCATCGGGCTGCGGGTTTCGCCACCGGCCCCCCACTCAAGGGCAATGGGCATCATGCCCGCTACGGTAGAAATCGACGTCATCAGAATCGGGCGCATGCGAGTCAACCCCGCTTCGATCACGGCCTGCTTGAGTGACTTGCCCCGCTCCATCGCAATCAAGGCATAGTCCACCAGCAGAATGGAGTTTTTAGTGACCAGGCCCATTAGCAAAACAATGCCAATCAGAGCAAATAGCCCCAAAGGCTTTTGGGCAATCATCAGCCCCATCAGCGCCCCGCCAATGCACAGGGGCAGCGCCACCATGACGGCCAGAGGGTAGATAAAGTTGTTGTACAGCAGTACCAGCACCGCATAAATCATCAGCACGGCAGTGGCCAAGGCTAACAGGAAGCGACTGAAGATATCGCGCATAATCTCGGCATCGCCTGTGGGCTCTTGGGTGACGCCGTCGGGCAGGTTCTGCAAAAGGGGCAGGCCATAGACCGCTTCTAAGCCCTGCCCTAGGGTAATGCCGTTGAGATTGGCACCAACGGTGACCTGTCGGGAGCGGTTGAAGCGATCGATCTGGGCAGGACCGCTGCCAAAATCAATCTCGGCCACTGAGGAGAGCGGAACGACACCGCCCTGCTGGCTGGGAACCTGCAGATTTTCTAAGGTGCTGATGTCGTCGCGAAACTCGGCAGCGAGACGCACCCGAATCGGAATTTGTCGGTCACCGACGTCAAAGTCGGCCAGGTTCGACTCTGAATCGCCCAGGGTAGCCAGGGAAGCGGTGCGGGCAATGTCGTTGACCGTAACGCCCAGATCCGCCGCCTGTTGGGGCAACGGACGAATCAGAATCTCTCCGGTCACCTTGTCGACCGGGTTTCTTTATGCCGGAC
>JBCBOC010000100.1:0-8787 GCA_039821475.1 Cyanobacteria bacterium J06632_22
ATTTTCGCTTCTGCACGTAATCTAGCACTCAACCTCTACCGTGACCACGGCTTTTCCAATATGGCTCAAGCCCAGCGTAAAGCTGGACAGGGGCTTGATATGCTAAAAGCTCTCTTTAGAATGAAATAGCCCTGGTTGCCGGAATTATTTGGGTGAAGTGGGATTATTGGCGGTGACAACGGTGTAGAGTCTGGCAGAAACTAAGGCCTGCACAATGCTACTGCCCACCATTCTTTGGTCTAATACTGCGATTGCTTGCCACTATCTGGTGGCTGAGCCCCCAGGGAGCTAGCCAGGCAGAGCCTGGCTAGCTAGAGAGTAGGAGTCTTTTCACAGGACAATCACAATTACAACTACCACTACAATGACGATAAACAGGCACCCAAAGCAGCCTGGGGGCTCTTCCCCAATTTCATTGTTGCCGCCAATGCCGCCACCTGACGTAAAGCCACCGCTCATTGTTTTTTCCTATTCTTGACAGCTATGTTCGTGGCAGAGCCACTCGAAGGGGCTGCCCAGGCGGAGCTTGGCAGCCAGTTGGGTAAATGGCGATAGATTACTGAATGACGGCTGAAACATCGATTAGTAGACCGTTCGGGTCGACGATCAGCATCCGGCGCTGGCCATAAAACTCATCCTTGGGAGGCTGTACCATCTCTACCCCAGCTGCCTGTGCCTTGGCATAGATGGCATCTACATCGTCTACGACTACTGTTAGGTAAGCACCCTGGGGCTGCTGCTGAAAGGGGGCTGGCACCAGCTCATGGTCTCGCTGAATGAACCCTAGCTCCATGCGAGGGTTGCCTGGGGCGGCCAACTGCACATACCAGTCGCTGTCAAAGGCCACTTCAAAACCCAGCAGTGTGGTGTAAAACGCTCGGCTCTCGGGTAAGCGGTCCGAACAAATGTTAGTGATGAGGCGCTGAATCATGGGAGTACTTTGGGAAGGCTCGTAAACTCACTATCTTGGACTGTAGCCTAGGGTGAAGCATTCCTTGCGACAAGTTTTACTCTGCCCATGCGGATCGTTGCTAACGCCCTTGCCAGACTCATCTTACTTGTGACCCTGTCCTACAGCATGTTGCTGGCAGATGAAATGAATACGGTAGCCGTGTGGGACTTTGGGGTTCGAGATATTGCAGTCCTGTTTGGTGTGGGGCCACTGGCAACCCTAGCCCTTTTAATGGTGGATTGGCGAGGGCGATACCGACGCATTCCTACATCCGCACTCTTGTGTTTCAATGGCGCTGGCCTGTTACTTCTGGCATTACTGTCTTTTCAAACTGTGAGTAACGCCCACGGGCTTTGGATTGAGGAGACAATTTTTGAAAATCACTTTTGCAACTGTCTTTTGCGATATCACTTCTTCCCACCCTATGTTGGGTGGACTGGAATGTACCTATCTGTGGTGGGATATGTGTCGTATAAAAAGCTGTCTTGGCTGATGTTCACGGTGCCCGCCACTCTGCTTACCCGCTTTATCGGATTTGTTCCCATCGCAGGGTTCTACGGCTTAGTGGTCTGGCACCAGTGGATACCCAAGCCCTACTTTATGGGGTGACGCTAGCGAGCACCTGGCACGCCTAGACCAGCAGTCCCAAAATCATGCCACCCAACAAAATGAAGCCAATGGAGACATTCTGACGGAAAATTTGGCCGTACACGCGCGGGGGCGGGTGAAAGCGCCGCAGCTTGCGGTAGTGGGTAAACCACAGCACACAGGCCGCAACCAACGTCACCCAGAAGGGAAAGCCCAAGGTCATGTTAATGCCCAGCCATAGCAGCATGATGGCTGTGCCGGCAAAGAAGAGGGCCACCATTTCCGGTGCATTGGAGCCAAAAAAGCGGGCGCTGGAGTTGACGCCGAGTTGCCGGTCGTATTCTCTGTCAGGAATGGCATAGACTGTGTCGAACCCCAGGGTCCAGAGCACGACGGCTCCCCACAGCAGCCAGGTGGCCGTTTCGACTTGGCCAGTGACCGCACTCCAAGGAATCAACACGGCAAACCCCCAGGCAATCGCCAGCACAAGCTGTGGGACAGGAAATACCCGCTTAGCCAGTGGGTACAGCACAATGACGGGGACCGCTGCAACGCAAAAGGCAAAGCTGATGGGGTTTTGTAGCAAATACAGGGCGACCACTAGGGCACAGAGAAACGCAACGAATGCGATCGCAATGGCCACCTTCACCGATAGTGCCCTGGAGGCCAGTGGTCGATTTTTGGTGCGGGACACCTGGGGGTCAATATCTCGATCCCAGAGATCGTTGATCACGCAGCCGCCTGCACTGGTGGCCAATGTGCCCAAGATGACCACCCCCAACAGCGGCAGTGGCGGTAACCCTCGTGCGGCTAACACCAATGACCACAGCGCCGGTACCAAGAGAATCAACCGCCCGGTGGGCTTATCCCACCGCATCAGCCGTAGAACGGTCATCCAGGTTGGTTCGGGGGGCGATTGAGTCGGAGCCATGGGCGCGGTGCAGGAAAATCTGATATCTGAAAGCAGCCTGTGCCATATTTGGGAGCAGATGCCTTACCAGAATATCTCTACATCCCTAGGTTTTGTCAGCGTTGCCAAGGACAGACAAAAACGGATTTTTAGTTAGAAACACCAATAAATAGGGTGACGACTGTTTTAAAGCAGAGCCTGGCTGATATGCCATAACCTGCGAGGCCGGGGGCACCGTTGACTGGTTGTTAGGTGAGTAGATTTGGCCGACCATTGCGCATATTAGCAGTACTCTCTACATCCTAAATCGTCATCCGTATTCACGGATTCGTTGACTGAACTTTGTCCTACGGGCAATAAACATAAAAAAATCCGCAAGGCTCCGAAAGATCGCCGCTTATTTTGGTTAATATAACCATAAGTCGTCAGAGGAATTGTATGAACGGCCTGCTACATCATTCACTGCTTGACCCGACCTTGAGTCTGGCCCCAGCAGAGAGCGGACTACTGACAGACCTGTACCAGCTCACCATGTCTGCCTGTTACGCGGGAGAAGGGCTAGACCAGCGAATGGCCAGCTTTGAGCTGTTTGCCCGGCGGCTGCCGGAGGGGTTTGGCTATCTGATTGCCATGGGCCTGTCTCAGGCTTTGGATTATTTAGAGCAGTTTCGATTTAGTGCTGCACAAATTGAAGCGTTGCGTCAGACGGGGCTGTTTGATCATGCGCCGGACCGATTCTGGTCGCTGCTGATGGAAGGGGGCTTTACGGGCGACGTTTGGGCCGTACCGGAGGGAACGGCGGTGTTTGCCAATGAGCCGATGCTACGGGTGGAGGCGCCGCTGTGGCAGGCCCAAGTGGTGGAGACCTATCTGCTGAACACGCTCAACTATCAAACGCTGATTGCCACGCGGGCAGCACGGTTGCGGGATTTGGCGGGGCCGGATGCCACACTGCTGGAATTTGGCACGCGCCGGGCCTTTAGCCCCCAAGGATCGCTATGGGCCGCGCGGGCCGCCTTGGCAGGTGGGCTGACGGCAACGTCGAATGTGCTGGCGGCCTTGAAGCTGGGGCAAAAGCCCGTGGGCACCATGGCCCATGCGCTAGTAATGGCGATTGCGGCCATCGAGGGGACGGAGGATGACGCCTTTGAGGCGTTTCATCGTTATTTCCCAGGTGCGCCCTTACTGATCGATACCTATGACACGGTGGCTGCGGCCCAGCGGTTAGCCCAACGCGACACGGGACTGGCCGGTGTGCGTCTGGATTCAGGGGATTTGGCGGTGCTGTCACGGCAGGTGCGATCGCACCTGCCCAACACGCCCATCTTTGCCAGTGGCGACCTGGATGAAAAGGCCCTGGTGCAGCTGCGACGGGACGGTGCGGTAATAGACGGCTTTGGGTTTGGCACCAAGCTGGTGACCGGTAGCCCGGTGAACGGCGTCTACAAGCTGGTGGAAATCGACAATATTCCGGTGATGAAAGAGTCCAGCGGTAAGCTCACCTATCCTGGACGCAAGCAAATCTTTCGTCGCATTGTGAACGGGGAAGCCGTGCAGGACCGGCTTGCGTTAGCCATGGAGGCAACGGAGACCGATGAATTAGGCCTATTACAGATGGCCATGCACGAGGGTAAGCGCCTCAAACCGGCGGAAGACGTCACGGTCATCGCCCAGCGAACCGCGCAGTCTGTGGCCCAGCTGCCGACAGAGGTTAGAGCGGTAGAGCAGCCAGTGGATTACCCTGTGGCGCTGTCCAATGGGCTGCGGCGCCTGACCGAGACCACCCGACGGACCCATTGACCCGTTGGGTCGAATGGGTCGACCCACCCTTCGATTGCCCTTATGTTCTCAGCGGGCATTGCCCGCCCTACTTATTACCTGACCCTCGCCCATGCAAAACATCGCCTTGTTTGGTACCAGCGCCGACCCGCCCCACAAGGGGCATCGTGGCATTCTGACCTGGCTGAGTCAGCAGTTTGATCATGTGGCCGTTTGGGCCTCGGATAACCCCTTTAAGGCGGGGCAGTCGCCGTTGGCGGACCGGATGCAGATGCTGCAGCTCATGATTGAGCATTTACCGACGTCACCCTCGGCGGGGACCGTTCAGCTTCATGCCGAACTCAGCCATCGGTTTACTGCGGTCACCCTAGACAGAGCCAAGGCCATTTGGCCCCAGGCCGCCTTCACCTTTGTGATTGGGGCAGATCTGGTGCAGCAAATGCCGAAGTGGTATCAGTCGGACGCGATCTTTCAGCAGGCCAAAATCTTGGTGTTCCCCCGTCCGGGCTATCCCCTGCATGAACACGCGTTAGATGAGCTACGGCACCATGGGGCAACCGTTGCGATCGCAACCCCCCCTCAACAGTTTGATATTTCCTCCAGTGCTTACCGCCATGCGGCTACCAACAGGCAAGCCGTCCCTCTCGCCGTACAAGACTATATTCAAGCCCACCACCTTTACCCATGCCTGGAAAACTCACCCCGCCCAAGAAACGCAGCCACGCGGTAGCCTCCGGCGAGAATCCTGCCAATGAACTGGCCGATTTCAAAGTCGGTGTCGATAACGTGATCTTCTCCGTTGATACCGAGCAACATCGGCTGATGGTGCTGTTGGTGATGCGCCATCAGCCGCCCTATGCCAGCACTTGGAGTCTCCCTGGTACGTTGGTACGACAAGGCGAATCGCTGGAGAAAGCAGCCTACCGCATGCTGTCAGAAAAGATTCGAGTCAACAACCTATACCTAGAACAGCTGTATACCTTTGGGGGGCCCCAGCGAGACCCTCGGGAAGCCGAAGACGCTTATGGGGTGCGCTATTTGTCCGTAAGCTACTTTGCCCTAGTGCGCTTTGCTGAGGCCGAGCTGATTGCCGACGGCGTCAGTGGTATTGCCTGGTACCCGGTGAACCGCATTCCCCAACTGGCCTTTGACCATAATGAGATTTTGGAATATGGTCACGGTCGGCTCAAAGGCAAGGTGCAGTATAGTCCGGTGGCTTTTGATGTGCTGCCTGAGGTGTTCACCCTGGGGGATGTCTACCAGCTTTACACGTCGATTTTGGGCGAAGGGTTTGCAGATTACTCCAACTTTCGCACCCGTTTGCTGAAGCTGAAGGTTTTAGAAGATACCGGCATTAAAACCTCGCGTGGTGCTGGCCGGCCGGCCAGCTTGTATCGATTTGATGCCGAGGCGTTTGAGCCGTTGAAAGATAAGCCGATGGTGTTTATTTAAGGATTTTTAGAACAACAATGAAACTTGCGATCGCACAGCTTAACCCTACCATTGGTGATGTGGCCAATAACGCCCAACAAATCCTTAAATCGGCCCAGGAGGCAGCTAGCCAGGGTGCCCGGCTGCTGCTCACACCAGAACTCTCCCTGTGTGGCTATCCCCCTCGCGATCTGGTGTTGCGCCCGAGCTTTATCGACCTGATGGAGCAAACGCTTCGGCACATTGCTCAGGAATTACCCAAAGGTCTGGCTGCACTCGTGGGTACTGTTGCGCCGAATCCTGATGCGGGCCGTACTGGGGAAAAGCCCATTTACAACAGCATGGCCCTACTAGAAGACGGACAGGTCATGACTGTTTTTCATAAGCGCCTATTGCCGACCTACGATGTCTTCGATGACGATCGCTATTTTGAATCGGGCACCGAGCCCAATCATTTCGTGTTGCAGGACGTTGATGGGACGCCCGTGCATATCGGCGTCACCATTTGCGAAGATCTGTGGAACGATGAGGGGTTTTGGGGGCAGCGGGCCTACCCGGTCAACCCCACCGCTGAGCTAGTGGCGGCTGGGGTTGACCTGGTGGTCAACCTGTCAGGGTCACCTTACACTGTCGGCAAGCAGCAGCTTCGGGAAGAGATGATCCGCCATGCTACCCAGCAGCACGGCTGTCCGATTGTCTATGTGAACCAGGTGGGCAGCAATGACGACCTAATCTTTGACGGGTGTAGTGTGTGCCTCAATCGGCAGGGTCAGGTGGTGAGCCGAGCGGCAGCCTTTGACGCGGCGTTGCAGGTGGTGGACTATCAGAATGGTGATGTGCAGCCAGGTGCGATCGCACCCATCATTACCGATACCGATGCCGAGATTTGGTCAGCGTTGGTGCTGGGCGTGGGAGACTATGCCCGCAAGTGTGGGTTCAAACAAGCCGTTGTCGGCCTCAGCGGCGGCATCGATTCGGCCCTGGTGGTGGCGATTGCTGCTGCGGCCCTTGGCCCTGAGAATGTTCTTAGCGTTCTCATGCCCTCCCCCTACAGCTCCGATCATTCTGTGCGCGATGCCGAGAAGCTCACAGAAAACCTTGGCTGCCCAGCGCAGACGTTGAAAATTGCACCGCTGATGCAAGGCTACGACCAGGTGTTTGAATCTCTTTTTGCCGGTACCGAAGCGGGCGTCACCGAAGAGAACTTGCAGTCTCGTATTCGCGGTAACCTGCTGATGGCGATCTCTAACAAATTTGGCAACCTACTGCTCTCGACCGGCAACAAATCTGAGATGGCGGTGGGCTATTGCACCCTCTATGGCGACATGAATGGTGGTTTGGCCGTGATTGCGGATGTTCCGAAAACTCGTGTGTACGCCCTCTGTCGCTGGCTAAATCGTCAGGCTAAGGCTGGACAGACAGAGCACCTGGGGTTGATTCGAGGCTTTGTGCAGCCCGATGTCGATGCCGAAATCATTCCCGAAAACATTTTAATTAAACCCCCCAGTGCCGAGCTCAAACCCGGTCAAGTTGATCAAGATTCTCTGCCCTCCTACGACATTCTCGATGACATTCTCGAACGTCTAGTCCAACAGCATCAGTCCGCGGCCGAAATCATTGCTGCCGGTCACGATCGGGACGTCGTGAATCGTGTCGTTCGTCTCGTCACGCGCGCCGAATTCAAGCGTCGCCAGGCTCCACCCGTACTCAAGGTCACCGACCGTGCCTTTGGCACGGGCTGGCGGATGCCCATCGCCAGCCGCTGGTCGTTGACCCAGCCTCAACCGGATCTCGTGAGGTCGTAGCCCGATGGCGCCAAGCCAACTTTCAACGTTTGAAGCCGATAGATGATCCTTGACGGTTCCCTTGGTTCAGTATTGTGGACGGGGCCTTCTATTTAAAAATGGCGCGTGACGTTTAGTCGCCCTGTCCGAGACGGTTTTGCTTAGAAACTTGGGACTTAGAAACTTGGGGGGAGATGGAACCTGCATTGATAGAAGCTGAGTCAGTGATTGTAGGGTTCTCAGCGATGTCTTGGATGGGCCGACTTTTGCAGTATAGCCGTCGCCACATAAGGACTTTTTGGGGGGGACCTGTCATGTGCCAACTGGCTATGCTGGTCGAGCCCGTTGACACATAATATCCGGCAGGGCTACCACTAGGCTGGCAATATCCTTTAGGGTGGGCCGGTTCGTCCGATCAGCGCAAAGCAGACAAGGAAACTGACTGTGACTCAGGCCGCGAATCTTCTCTATCAGCGTTATCGCTACATTGCCTTGGCCGTCTATGTAGCCGTACTGATGGCAGGGTTCATTGACTGGAGCTATGGCGGTATTGGTCCAAGAACGATCATTGCTGCACCGGAGTGCCATCGCTTTGTGACCTTTGTCGTAGTGGTTTTAGCCTTAATCGGCATGGAGGTAAGAGGCTTTGGACAAGACAGCTTTTTGCCAGGGCATCGAGCTGAGATTTTTCCTTTTCTACTTAGGCTCGGTTTTTTTGTCGGTGCTTGTTTGGTCGCTGACTTGTCTTACTCACAGATCTTGTTTTTGCCAATTTTGTTATATACCCATCTAGCTGTGAGTGAGGCTTTGAGTTATGGCCTGGCAGTATTGGGTGTTTGTCTATTAATTGGAATTAAACAAATAGGCCCTCAGGGATTAGAACGGCCTCCGCTGCCATCGATGGTCGTTGATGGTGCGTCTGAATTGCCCTCTCGTGCTCCCCGAAATCCCTCTAGGTCTGGACGCCTGGTTGACCAAAGTATGGGGGTGCTGATTACCTTGTTCTTTACCTTGCTGTTGGCTAGGGCCATGACTCAAGCCATCCAGGCACAGCAGCGGTTGACTCATTTGGTCGCGTCACTCAAGGCTTCCCACACCCAGCTGCGGCAATATTCTGCACAAATTGCCGAGTTGGCGACAGCAGAGGAACGCAGTCGTTTGGCTCGCGATATCCATGATGGTCTGGGCCATCATCTAGCGGCCATTAGCATTCAGCTACAAAAAGCCAGTGCCTATAAATCACGGGATCCAGACCGATCCTATGCTGCGATTACTCAAGCCCAAAGCGCTGTGCAAGATGCCTTGGCAGACATTCGGCTGTCGGTGAGTAGCCTGCATCAGGG
>JBCBOC010000715.1:0-2531 GCA_039821475.1 Cyanobacteria bacterium J06632_22
CAAAAATCGGCAGAAGAGGTGGTCGAAGCCCTGCAGGAGAAGCTGGGCATCATGCTACCGCTCGAAAAACCTGCTAAGTCTTCTTAGCATTTTCGTCTATCCGTGGCAGCACTATGTACTGCCACGGATTTTTTTGCCTCCTAGAGGCATTGCAACAAAAGTAAACCATTTAAGACCAGAAGGAGGGTCCCATGCGTCATCGTCGTCGTGTGCCTCAATTAAATAAGCCCGCTGACCAGCGTAAGGCGCTTCTGAGAGCCCTCACGACTGAACTGATTCGCAACGGGCGGATCAAAACCACGCAAGCTCGAGCCAAAGCGGTTCGTAGCGAAGCTGAACGCATTATCACCCTAGCCAAAGATGGCTCCCTGTCGGCTCGCCGTCGGGCCCTGGGCTATATCTACGACAAGGATCTGGTACATGCACTGTTTGCCCAGGCGCCTGACCGTTATGCTGACCGAGCTGGCGGCTACACCCGTATCGTCCGGACGATTAGCCGTCGCGGCGATAACTCTAAGATGGCAATTATTGAACTGACTTAGGGTTTTACAGCGCGAACATTCAGGGGTATCGCATCGTTTTCCATGCCTGTTTCTGTCAGTGATCAGCTCAGTGCCGCCTCTGCTAATCAGCAGCAGCTCCAGCGGATTGCACTGGTCATCCAATATTGCGGGACTCATTTCCACGGTTGGCAGCGACAGGTTAAGGAACGGACTGTTCAGGCCGAAATTGAAACAGTCATCGAGAAAATTCTCGGACATCCGCTAACGGTTCATGGCGCAGGGCGGACAGATACGGGGGTTCATGCAGCCGCCCAGGTAGCTCACTTTGATGCGCCCATGATGATCCCGGCCTATCGCTGGGCGTCGATTCTCAATCATCGGCTGCAAGACGACGTGGTGATTCGGGCTTCGGCGCAGGTGCCCGATAACTGGCACGCTCAGTTCTCGGCCCAGTGGAGGCGCTACCGCTACACGCTTTACACCGATTCCTTACCGAATCTGTTTGTACAGCCCACGGCGTGGCACTTTTATCACGAGCCTCTCAACGCTGACCACATGCGGTCGGCATTATTGCCGCTGGTGGGGTATCATGATTTAGCTGCATTTCACCGTGCGGGGTCAGGTCGGGCACATTCCTGGGTTGACTTGCAGGTAATGCAGTGCGATCGCACCGGACCTTTCGTCACAGTGGAGCTCCAGGCAAAGGGGTTTCTCTATGGAATGGTTCGCCTCATTATGGGCCTGCTGGTGCAGGTGGGTAGAGGTCGGGTAACACCAGATGAGTTTACGGAACTCTGGCGGTCCCAACGTCGCGATCTTGTCAAGTATGCAGCTCCAGCCAAGGGGCTCTGTTTGCTCCGGGTCGGCTACGATGACTTTCCCTTTTCGCCGGACGTCTGGGTAGATACTCAGCCCCGGCTATTGCTGTCCTCGGGTGAGCACTTGCATCATCAGATGATTGCCTCCCAGTCAGCGCCGTCCCATGCGCCCGACTACGTTCAGCCTGATTCAGCCGACCCCACTGGGGGCTCTTCTTCTGAATCTTTGCCCGTCTAAGTTTTTGATTGACCGTTAAACCCTAGTTTTGTTGTTATCGGTGTCTGTCACCGCCAAAGGACTGAGATGACTAAGACCTACGTCCCTGCAGTAAATGAAATTGAAAAGAAGTGGTACGTAGTCGATGCCACCGACCAGCGCCTTGGCCGTCTTGCAACCGAGATCGCGACAGTCCTGCGCGGCAAAAACAAGCCGACCTACACTCCCCACATGGATGCAGGTGACTTTGTGGTGGTCATCAACGCTGAAAAGGTAGACATCACCGGCAACAAGCGGTTTGATAAGCTTTACCGTCGTCACTCCGGTCGTCCTGGTGGCATGAAGACCGAAACCTTCGATGAACTGCAAAACCGCATTCCTGAGCGCATCATTGAAAAAGCCGTCAAAGGCATGCTCCCCAAAAACGCCCTAGGCCGTCAGCTTTTCACTAAGCTTAAAGTTTACGCTGGTCCCGAGCATCCCCATCAGGCGCAGCAGCCCGAGTCTATGGCGATTCAAACGTTTTAGGAGGGTGAAGTCGTGAGTGATGACAGAGTAGACAGGGCCTGGATATCTTTACCCCAATACTACTCACGACTTCACTCATTCACGACTTCACTGTCCTAGCTAACCTTTCTAAATCAATCCCGACTTCTAACAAGGAGACCATCAAGTGAGTGAGCAGTCCGATCGCGTAGTTTACTGGGGCACTGGCCGTCGTAAGTCTGCTGTAGCCCGTGTTCGCCTGGTGCCTGGCAGCGGCGAACTAAAGATCAACGGTAAGCCCGGCGATCTGCACCTGCAGTTCAATGCTGCGTACTTATCTTCCACCAAAGCGCCGTTAGAGACGCTGGGTTTGGAGAACGACTACGATATTTTGGTCAACGTGCGTGGCGGTGGCCTCACAGGTCAGGCAGATGCCATTAAACTCGGTGTTGCCCGTGCGCTATGTGAGCTGGACCCTGCTAATCGTCAGCCGCTGAAGGTGGAAGG
>JBCBOC010000608.1:0-3159 GCA_039821475.1 Cyanobacteria bacterium J06632_22
CAATAACATCAAGATTGATATGGGTTTGTAAAGTTAGCTGATTGAATAAAAGTTTTATAAATCTCATCAGTTTGAGCTTGTAGGTTGCGTAGAAGCACGGCAGATTAGACACAAGTTACGGGAGAGGGTGACGCTGTCAAATTCACCCGTTTGGCGGCCTAGAGAGTTATGCGAATCGTCCATCCCAAACTGACCCGCGTTACCCCAGAGCGGTGGCGGCTACGGTCCCCCATCCTGGCCAAACCGCGATCCAAAAGTCAATTTCAGTTTTCGCGCATCGTCGATACCCAAACCCCAATTCCGGGCTGCCCCGGCTTTTTTAATCGGTTAGGGTTCGGTGCGATCTCAACGGGTGTGACGCCCAAAAATACGGCAGCCAACCGACGGATGGTTTTTTGGGGCGGCAATGAGTACGGTTACTCTGGGATTTATCAAGTCGATAGCAGCGGCATCAAAGTTGTTGTTGACAGTCAAAAATGCCTGCCAGATCAGCCCCATCGGTTTGCCCTATTTGGATCTGCACCGGGGTTTGACGACGATAAAATTATTTTCCTAGCCCAGGATGATACAGCACAAATCCAGCTGTATCAGGACATCCATTATCGTCTGACGTCCCTGGTGTCCACGGGGCAACAGGTTCTAGGCGATCGCTTCATTAACCTGAGTAATCCGGTCGCCTGCGGGCGCAGCATCGCATTTTTGGCACGCTTAGAAAGCACTGAACAGAAAGGGCTGTTTCTGTACCATGATAGAGCCATTGTTGCCGTTGCCTACCAGCGGCTGGCTGGGCCCTTTCTAGAAGATCTGAGTGAGCCGGACGTTGATCAGGCCGGAAATGTCGTTTTCTGCGGGCAGGATCGCGAGCATCGCCCCGGCCTCTATCGTTACGCAAACCAGCAGGTCAACTGCATCGTAACGACTCAAACGCCCATTCCAGGAGGGATTGGCACCTTCACTAGATTTAGCACCCCCACCGTTATAGGTCCCCTCACCACATTTTTGGGGCGGGGGCGGCTAATGCAACAGGGCCTGTATCAAATGGGGCCCAACGGGCTGCAGGCTGTGGTCGATGTTCACACTCGCATGCCTGCCAGTCTAGAGCCCTTTTCCCGGTTTCAAACCTTTGCCATGGCTGGCGACCGGATCGCTTTTCTCGCCGGTTCAGAAGGGGGGTGCTTTGGTCTGTTCCTGGCTGAGGGTCGGCAAATTTCCAAGGTCATTGAGGTGGGCGATCGCCTGGATGATGCCACTGTGGTCAGCCTCCACCTCGGTCGAAAGGGTTTATCTGACACGGCCCTCGTCTTCAAGGCCCGCTTTCAGGACGGCACCCAAGCCCTCTTCCAAGCAGAGGGCTAAGGCATAGCCGTCGTTCTGTCCGAGGCTATGCCTAGGGGAAAGCGATCGGTTTAAGGGCGGGTCAAGTCGCCCCCGACACCAACAGGCCTAAGTCCTGTAAACGGGAATCGGTAAAGTCTGACACCGCCAAACTTGCCCCCAGATCATGCAGGAGCGCGGCATCGTAGGTTGAGGTAATCCCGACCGTTTTGATGCCGGCCGCGACCGCCGCACGGACGCCTGCCGGAGAATCTTCAAACACTAACGTCTCATCTGCCAACAGGTTCAGCTGCGCTAGGGCAGTTTGGTAGGGTAGCGGGTCGGGCTTGCCATGGAGCAGATCGTCACCGATGACCACGACCTCAAAGGTCTCCCACAGATTTAAGGCACGGAGCATAAACTCGGCGTTAGGACGCGGCGCATTGGTCACGACGCCATAGGCCCATTGCTGCTGCTGCAGCCAAGACAATAACGGCATAAGCCCTGGCATGGGGCGGAGCTGTTGTCCAGCAGCAACACGAAACTGGGTCTCTTTCGCTTCACTCAGCTGAGCACTCTCTTCAACCGACAGCTGCGGCAACAGATCCTTGAGAATATCAACGTTGAGTCGACCACTAAAGTGGGTTTTGTAGAATGTCTCGTCGAACGTCAGACCATAGGGGGCTAGCATCGTCTGCCAGACGCTGAAGTGAATGGGGTCGGTATGGGTCAGTGTGCCGTCTAGATCAAACAAAACTGCATTAAGCATAGGCTGTCAGGGGAGTCTACGTCGGCAGTCTGCCACATTGCCCCCAAACCTGTCAGTGCGCTAGACACGTCTCTGGTCTGCTGCCGCTGGCAGGGACTGGGTGTGACCGTGCAATGGCAAAGCAGTGCTATCTGGCAGTGCCAGATCCACGGGAACAAGGCTGCATCGTCGAGGACACTGTGCTAAATAAGATCGACAGGCTGAGGGGTCTAACCGATATCGCGCTAGCAAAATATTCTCTGAACACAGCGATAAAGCTTAATTTGGGCGGGGAGTTTGCCGTGCTAGGATGAGCTCCCTGGGAGGTTCTGGCGGGGATCAGCCGCTAGAGGAAACGGGGAAAGCGCGGTGTAAATCCGCCACTGTCCCGCAGCTGTGAGCCCTACGGTGTAAAAGGACGAATCCGGTCACGCCGTTGGGGTCAGTCAGAAGGCCCGCCCCCCATCGCCCCACGCCCATCTGCGAGGTACAGATGACCCTTCCTATTAAGTCCGCGATCTTACTCGCTAAGATCGCACCTTTTAGCGTCGCCTCTGAACACCGGCGATCTTCTGAAAGGCTGGCTACGCCTTCTCGTCGAGTCAAAGTGGACCAGCGACAGGTCTGGTTTGCAATCGCAACGCTCACATTGATTACAGTTCTAGCCCTGGCAACGCCCGCCTTCGCCCACCATCCCCTGGGGGGCACAACGCCGGAGTCCTGGATTGCTGGTTTATTCTCAGGGCTTGGACACCCTGTCATCGGCCCAGACCATCTGGCCTTTGTACTCATCGTAGGCCTGCTATCTGTCCTAATGGCCCGTCCCTGGCAAATTACCGGTGCTTTTCTGCTGGCCGCTCTAGGCGGTGTAGGACTACATCTCATGGCCCTAGACCTGCCCGCCCCAGAGTTCATGATTTCGCTGTCAGTCCTGCTGTTGGGCGGCCTTGTGGCGCGAGGCCGACAGCTCTCCATACCGCTGATGCTGTGGCTCACGGCCGGTGCCGGACTATTCCACGGCTATGCCTATGGAGAAGCCATTGTCGGCGCTGAGCCTACCCCCTTGGTGGGCTACCTACTCGGCCTCACCTTGATTC
>JBCBOC010000817.1:0-1725 GCA_039821475.1 Cyanobacteria bacterium J06632_22
ACTGCACCCACTTTAGAGTTGTGCTGTTTGTTACTCAGATAATTTGAGGACAATTTTTAACAGATGCGTGGACTTGCGATCGCAAGTCCACGGGTCGCCCTCTCCAAATCTTTACCCCTAGCCCGCTACCCGAACCGTCCTGAGACGACTAATAGCGGCAGCCAGCTCCTGGGGACGAACGTGCACTAAATCACCCCGATGAAAGTCCGTCAGGCTATCCAATCCGTCCTTAGCAACCTGGTGGTCGATTTCAGCCAGCCAATCGGACAACGTTTGCTGGTCTAGTCCGTGTCGCTGACTGTAGGCTAGGACCTCGGCAATGGCTCGAACCTGTCCTGTCTCAACCAGCTGCTCTAGGGCACGCAAGTCAATGGTTTGACGGTCAATCTCTAGGCGGTCAATATCGTAAACCTTAATTTTGGGGCTGCCCCGTCGGCCGCCATCAAAACGGGGTAACCGGAGCTGTCGAGCAGTCAGTGTCCCAAACGCCTGCCCGCCCTCTGCTGTGCGCGGCTGAGCCTGCGCAGCCAGGGCATGAGCCGCCTGCGTGACGTCCTCAGGGCAGTAGTTGTCTAGGGCAATCACCGTATCGGCCACGCCGAAGTAATCGCCACTCCCCCCCATCACCAGAATGGTCGACACGCTGTGGTCTTTATAAAGTTGACGAACCTTGTCCACAAAGGGAGTAATGGGTTCTTTATCTTTGCTAATCAAGGCCTGCATGGTGCGATCTCGAATCATAAAGTTAGTCGCAGCCGTATCTTCGTCTACCAGCAGAACCTGAGCACCGGCTTCTAAGGCTTCGATAATATTGGTGGCCTGGGAGGTGCTACCGCTGGCATTTACCGTTGAAAATTGTTCGGTTGAAATGCCCTGGGGCAGCCCTCCAATAAAGGGAGAAATATTCACGCCACAAACGCTGCGCCCCTCTTCTGCACGGATTTTGACAGCGGTGCCATCGCAGACAACCTGTTCTCTGCCATCATCGGGAATGTGGTTGTAGACCCCAGCCGTTAAGGCTCGCAATAGGGTGGATTTGCCATGATACCCCCCCCCGATAATTAGCGTAATCCCAGCAGAAATGCCCATGCCGGTCACGGGGCCAGCATGGGGCGTTTGGAGGGTTACAGCTAAGCTGGGCGGCGACTGGAAAGGGACGGCATCTACTAAAGGAGTATCTTCAACCCCACTGCGCCTTGGCAGGGTTGCGCCGTTAGCAACAAAACCCACCAGGTTATGGGCTGCGAGCTGCTGACGCAGTGCGATCGCATCCTCATAAACGTTCAAGTGACGCTCTACTATATCGGCGGAAAGGGCCTCAACCCATAGACTGGTTTCAACCAATTCGGGCAGGTCCTCACACAGCAGAGCCGCTGCCGCCGGTCCGGCAATGCGTCGTCCAAAAGCCGGTAACCCAATACCCAGCCGAACCTCAATTTCTGTGTCAGAGATATGGACGGCCGTACGGGGCAGGACCACCTGACTGGGTCGCAAAATGGACAATACCCCGCTTTTTCCCGAACCGCGTTGCTGCTGAAGTCGCTGGGCCTGCTTAGCCAAGCGACGGTTCAAAAAATCGGCTAATGCAATCCGTCGTAAGCCCTGACACCAGTCCAAGGGCAGTTGAGCGTCATCCATCTTGACGGACAGGCTAGCGCGGCTAGGCGCCGCAAAGGGATCGGCCTGAATGTGATGAAGCCGTAACGTCAGCTGATCAAAGTGGTG
>JBCBOC010000473.1:0-3998 GCA_039821475.1 Cyanobacteria bacterium J06632_22
GATTACTGGCGGCTGCAGCCGAACCAACAGTGGGCGATGAAGGTGCTATTGGGGGAGGGCTTTGAGCGGCAGCTGCTAGTGGACTTGGGGCAGGCCGCTCGCATTTATCCGCTGCTGTGGGAGGGGCTAGAAACAGATCGCCCTGTGGGGCTGCTTCTGGATATGGATGCGGCGGTGGATTTTTTGCAGGAGTCGGCCTGGGTGCTAGAAAGTGCTGGCTTTAAGGTGGTGGTGCCGAGTTGGTGGACCGCGGCGGGGCGTCGACGGCTAAAGTTGCGGCTCAATGCTCGCCAGGGTCAGACTAGCAACGATAAGAGCAAGACATACTTTTCGCTGAGTAACATTGTCGAATATGAGTACGAGTTGGCTCTTGGGGATGACACCATTACTAAAAAGGAATGGCAGCAGCTCGTGAGGGCTAAAACGCCCATGGTGCAAATTCGGGGGCAGTGGGTGGTGCTGGACCCCAGCAAAATTGAGGAGATGCGGACCCTGCTGGAGCAGCAGCCCCAACAAACGTCACTGTTGGGGTTTATGCGTATTAGCGCTGAACAGGGAGACGCGGTGGATGTGCAGTGCGATCGCAACTCTGCCCTAGGTGAGATGATGGCTCAGCTCAACAATCCCAGCCAAATTGACATCACTGAGGACCCCGATGAGTTTTGTGGCAGCCTGCGCAACTACCAAAAGCGGGGACTGGCCTGGGTTCGTTATTTAGAACGGCTTGGGTTGAACGGCTGCTTGGCGGACGATATGGGCCTGGGTAAAACCATCCAGGTGATTGCCCGACTGGTGCAGGAGCGTGAACCTGATGCCGATACTGCCGCCGCCGGACACGGACCGACCCTTGAGCCCACGCTACTGATTTGCCCGACTTCGGTGATTGGCAACTGGTACCACGAGCTGGCCAAATTTGCACCGTTGCTGCGGGCGACAATCCATCACGGGCCACAGCGCGTCAAAGATACTGATGCCTTTGGCGAACTCTGTGCCGAACAGGACGTAGTGATTACCTCTTTTAGTTTGGCTCGGCGAGATCGCCAGCTATTACAGACCGTTGATTGGCATCGGCTGGTGCTCGACGAAGCGCAGAATATTAAAAATCCCCAAGCGGCGCAGACCAAAGCCATTAACCAGATTGCTGCCCCCCATCGGCTGGCTCTAACGGGGACACCGATTGAAAATCGACTGATGGACCTGTGGTCAATTTTTCATTTTCTGAACCCTGGCTACCTGGGTAATCAGAAGCAATTTAAAGAACAGTTTGAAGCGCCGATTCAGCGTGAGCAGGACCCTCGCCAGTCCCAGGTGCTGCGGCAACTGGTAGAACCGTTTATTTTGCGGCGGGTGAAGACAGACCAGCGAATTATCCAAGACCTGCCCGACAAAGTAGAGCAGAAGCTGTTTTGTAACCTGACAAAGGAGCAGGCCTCGCTGTACGCTGCAACGGTTAAGGATGTGATGCAGCAAATTCAGGCCGCAGACGGCATCAAGCGCAAGGGGATCATGCTGGCAACGCTGCTCAAACTCAAGCAAATCTGCAATCATCCGCGTCAGTTTTTGCAGGATGAGAGCGAGTTTGCCCCGTCGCGATCGCACAAACTCATGCGCTTAACTGAGATGGCGGCAGAAGTGATTGAGGAAGGGGAAAGCCTGCTTGTTTTCAGCCAGTTTACAGAAATCGGAGCAGCCCTAGAACAATATTTTCGTCAAGCCTGTCATTACAATACCTACTACCTGCATGGCGGTACCAGCCGCAAACGGCGGGAGAAGATGATTACTGAGTTCCAGCAGGCGCAAACACCGCCCTCGGTATTTATTCTTTCATTGAAGGCGGGCGGGGTAGGCATTACCCTAACCAAAGCAAACCACGTGTTCCATTTCGACCGCTGGTGGAACCCCGCAGTAGAAGACCAAGCAACGGACCGCGCCTTTCGCATTGGTCAGCAGAAAAAAGTCTTTGTCCACAAATTTGTGGCAGTGGGCACTCTCGAGGAGCGGATCGACGAGATGATTGAAGATAAGAAAAAATTGGCTGGGGCGATTGTAGGCTCAGACGAATCCTGGCTCACTGAGCTGGACAACGAGTCGTTTAAGCAGTTAATTACCCTAAACCAGCGGGCCGTGCTGTAACAGGCAACCGATCGGGAGAGACTACAATGACCGCGCAACAGACTTGGTGGGGCCAGCGATTTATCACAACGCTGGAAAGTTTTACCGCTCGTAGTCGGCTCCAGCGGGGGCGTAAGTATGCGAGTCGCAAACGCATTCAAGATTTTTTGATCGAAGATAATCTTGTCATTGCTAAAATTCGCGGTAGCGTTAGCCCCTATTACGGGGTTTACACCCCACCGCTTTACACCACAACGCTGGAATTTCGCGCCTTTTCTCAGGAGCGCTGGCAGCTGGGCCTAGCCGAAATGACGGGCAGTGTGCGGTTGTTAACTCAGTTAATGGATAGCCAGATTCCCGAAGAACTGCCCGCACGGCTTGCGCCCCTAAAGCTGTATTTATTGCCCAAGAGTTCCATAGAAATCGCCTCGGACTGTAGCTGCCCCGACTGGGAAAACCCTTGTAAGCATGTAGCTGGGCTGTATTACTATTTAGCGGAGTGTATTGACCAAGACCCGCTAATTTTGTTTGAGCTGCGCGGTCTGGCGCGGGAGGATTTGATGGCGGCACTGCGTCAGTCACCCCTGGGGGCAGCGCTGGCGGATATTTGGGCCCAGACGTTACCTGAGCCATTGCCGGTCGAGTCGTACTACACACGACCGGCAACAACAGCGCTGCCAACGGTGAATACGCTCAGCGACTTTTGGTTAGGCACCCCGCTGCCAGAGGAAACAGAACGTCACAATGCGACTATTCCGGCCTTGCATATCAAAAAGCAGGGCGACAATCCAGCTTTTTGGGCCGGATCTCAATCGTTTATTGACACGATGGCTGCATTTTACCAGCGGGTCAAGCAGTATCATCGAGGAAAAACGCTCTAAATTGTGGGAGATTGCCTAGATTTATGGCCCCAATTATTTATAGCTCTCGCCACTTTGCTTAGGGCAATACTGGCGCTCAATTGCTGAACTTTGTGGCGACGGCTACAGGACTCGCAACCCGCGAAAAGGCTGAACTGGGTTGCGAGTCACGGCAGGCGCTGGGTTTAGGGGATAGCAATACTCGGCGGCTCAATCAAAGTAATAGAGGTTGTATCAATGATCAAAACCGTTGGCATTATCGGTGGAATCGCGCCTGCATCTACAATTGAGTACTATCGAAAAATTATAGATGCTTACCTCGTAGGCGAAGCTACGGGACATTATCCCCACATCATCATCAACAGCATTGATATGACCAAAATGCTTAGCCTCATTGGTGATGGTGAATGGGATACCGTTGCCCGTTATCTCGCCGATGAAGTCAACAGATTAGCCTCCGCTGGAGTCGACTTTGGTGTGCTCGCTTCAAACACGCCCCATATCGTTTTTGATCGCGTTTGTGAGCTATCGCTATTACCCCTGATCAGTATTGTTGAAGCGACCGCTCAAGAGGTCTTAGCGGTCGGGCTTGATAAAGTTGCTTTGTTTGGCACTCGGTTTACGATGCAGGGCGGTTTCTATCGTGATGTTCTATTACAACATGGCATCGAGGTCATCACGCCAGATGCCGTCGATCAAGACTTTATCCATAAGAAATACATGGAAGAACTTGTTAAGGGCACCATCTTAGACGACACCCGGTCTGGTTTGATAACTATCATTGAAAAAATTAGGCAACAGCATGATATTCAGGGCGTGATCTTGGGTGGAACAGAACTTCCTCTGATTTTGAAGCCCGAATATGTTGCAAGCATTCATGTTTTTGATACGACCGAAATTCATGTTGCCAGCATAATGAATAGGCTATTGCCTACATCAAATGGTTAGGGACAGTTCTTGGCGCTGCAGTTTTTTATAGAAGATGGCGTGACCTGACACAGTTTTATAGCCGTCGCCACAAAGGCC
>JBCBOC010000335.1:0-5045 GCA_039821475.1 Cyanobacteria bacterium J06632_22
GGTGGTTGCGATCGCAAAACCCGGCGTGGGGGGTGCGCCATTTAGAAACCGTTGTCGAAGCAGCTGCGCATCAGGGACTGACGCTCAATTCCCAAGGGGGATTGGCAGCATCAATCGCCACGGGTGATCGCAAATAAGGCGTAACTGCAGCATCACGCCAAGCGGCAATACTGGCACGACACTGCGGCTGCGGGTCACTCGGCAACCAGTACCGGGGCGCCAACTGGGGGGCAAAGTAGGCGGCATGCTGTCCAGTCCCGCTGGCAATCTCCAGCACCGTCCCTGCCGTAGGCAAGACCTGACGCAGCACAGCCAGAATCGGATCTCGATTGCGCTCCGTTGCGGCGGCATACTGGCGGGCATCGGCGGGATAATTGGAAGCGTTGACGTCAGGCATAGGTTAGAACGTTCGGAAAACAACATCTGAACAGGTTGGGAGAACCGAAGTCTCTTTTCAGATGCATTTTCTACCATTAAAACATCGAGAAACGGTTGACCCCGCAAACGGAGAACCCCCTGATGACTACTCTAACCCGATGGAACCCCTGGCAAGAGATCGACGCCCTCCATCGTCATATGAACCGCATGGTTGAAGATACCTTGGCCCCCGTCGCCGGACAGGTCAATGGTTTCACCAGTTTCGCACCAGCAGTAGAAATGGCAGAATCCGAAAACGCGGTTCAGATTAAGTTGGAACTGCCCGGCATTAACCCATATGACGTGAACATTGAAGTCACCGACCGCAGCGTCTCCATCAGCGGCGAACGCAAGTCTGAAACCACCACCGAAGCTGATGGCAACACCCGCAGTGAGTTTTACTACGGCAGCTTCCGCCGCATCATCCCGCTGTCGACCCGCGTTCAAAATACTGATGCCAAGGCAGACTACACCGACGGCATCCTGCACGTGACGCTGCCCAAGGCGGCGGAAGAACGCAACAAAGTCGTCAAAGTTGACATTAAGCGATAGGTCTTAAAGCGTCTCCTTAGCCACCTAAGCTCCGGCAGTGCCGGGGCTTTTTCCTCTGTAGGCACGAATGTAGGCACGAATGTAGGCACGAATGTAGGCACGAACACATACGGGGCTCTCGCTACCTTGCCCAGGCTAATTCTGGTGCTCAAGTGCTCAGTATGGTCGCCCAGTAGTCCATCGTCGTGCACAAACCCAAAAAAGAGACCCACAAAAGGGCCCACAAAAAGAGCGCTTATGGCGACGGCTATAATGGCCCAACCACAATTGGCCAACTGGCAAAAGAGCCAACTTGTATAGCAACCGCCACAAACGTTTGTGCGCGGTTGCAGGCCACTTGGAGACCATACCAAGGGTTTCACAGAAGAACTGTCCGAAGCAAAGTGGCGAGCGCTATAAAATGAATTGACCGCAGTCGGTGCGATTTATGCCCTATGTGAACATTCAAATTACTCGCGGTGCCAATCGAGAGCAAAAGGCACAGCTTGTCAAAGACGTGACCAACAGCCTGGTCAAGGTGTTAGGCAAAAAGCCTGAACATATCCACATCTTGATTCAAGAAATTGAAGCATCTGACTGGGGCTATGCTGGGCTGCTGACCGACGACTGGAAACAGCAACAATCCTGACACCGCTCCAGAATCCAGCTCTAACCTATACGGCAATATCCCACCGAGCTGCATCAATCGATTGAACGGTCGCATCCACCGGCTGAACAGGGGCAGGCTCGCCCATGGGCATCGACTGGCGAAAAGACTGATAGTACGGCTTGCAGGACTCCGCGTAGAGTTCGCTGAGGGCGACAATGGGCTGGGGATGGTGATCGATGCGCAGGTCCAAATGGGGATAGGCTGACCGCTCAACCACGTAGAGGGCGGCTGATTGCCGGCCGCGCTTGTCGCCCCCCGCGGCGTCCCCCGCCGCTAGGGCCAACAGTAACCGCTGGGAAAAGGGCTCCATCTCGGCCTGCTGATAGGCCTGGGCCATCGCCGTCAGCACGGACTCCCCGACTAGCATATTGCCTGCAACAGAAAACCCGGGATAGGTCTGATGCCCGGCCCAGTCCACACAGTTTTTGCCTGTCCAAGCCGCGGGTTGCCCTGCCGAATTTACAAGATGGACCTGGCGCTCGTCTCGCGCTGAGTCGGCTTGAAGCAGCTGACCCAGCACCCAGTCCGCGGTGGCCGTGCGGCGAGCAGCGAGCAGGTCTAGCCCTTGAATGCCTAACATCGGATTCGTTTGTGCCTGGGTTGCGATCGCACCCACCTTAGCCCGGGCATGGGGAACAAGGGCTCCCACAGCCAGATGCTTTGTGGCCACGGCAACACCCGTCATCCCCGTCAATGCATCCCAGGCGACAATCGAAAATGTCATAGTTTGATGTCTTAAAAACGGTTTTTAAATTAAATTTGTCTTGAAATTTTAACCAAACGGACAGGCTAAAACTGTTGCGAAAGTAACGTTCTGGCGATCGCACTGCCCCAGGACGTTCTAACCATAGGAAGAAATCCTATGGGCATTTTTGTATAAGTAATGACAAGAAATCCCATGGAGCGCCAGGCTGCCCGTTAGAATCAGCGCCTGTTACTGCTGGAGCGCGTATGTGCGGTATTGCTGGAATCATGCACCATGAGGCGTCACGCCCCATTGATCCAGAGGTACTCGTCGCCATGGCTGCCATCCAGCATCACCGGGGCCCTGATGGCTTCGGCTGGCAACGGCTGGAGGGGCGTGGGGTCGGCTTTTCCCACGCGCGGCTGTCGATTATTGACCTCAACCCGACCCGTGGGCAGCAGCCGTTTTTGTCCCAGGATGGGCGCTATCTGATTGCCCACAACGGCGAGTTTTACGACTATAAGCGGCTGCGAGCCGACCTCACCTCTAGGGGGCATCAGTTTTCCACCAAGAGCGATACCGAACTGGTTCTGCATCTGACGGAACGCTACGGACTCACTGCCGCACTGCCCCACCTGCGGGGAGAGTTTGCCTTTGCCCTGTACGAACGGGATACTGAACGGCTTACGCTTGTGCGCGATCGCTTTGGGGTTAAGCCGCTGTACTGGACCCTAACGCGCGAGGGGCTGGTCTTTGGCTCAGAAATTAAGGTGCTGTTTGCGCACCCTGCCGTGCGACGACAGTTTTCAGCGGCTGGCCTGTATCATCAGCTGATGCAAACGATGGTGCCGGGCACCACCTGCTTTGAAGGTATTCACGCCGTAGAACCCGGGCAAATGGTGATCTGTGAGCGGCGATCGGGGCAGTTACGGGTGCGTTCTCAAACCTATTGGGATCTAGATTTTCCCCAGCGTGGAGACCGACCCGCCCTGACCGAAAAAAGTGAGAAAGACTACATCGAAACGCTTCGACAACAGTTTGTTGAAGCCATCCAACTCCGTCTAGAGGCAGATGTACCGGTAGCCTGCTATCTCTCTGGGGGCATTGACTCTTGCTCGATTCTCGGGGTGGCGGCCGCCTGCCAACAGTCCCCGATTAAAGCCTTCACCATCGGTTTCGATGACGGTGACTACGACGAAACCCACATTGCCAGGGAGATGGCCGCTGCGGTGGGCGCCGATCAGGAGATTTTGCCGGTCTCAGGCCCAGAGCTATACCACCACTTTGCCCGCACCATTTGGCATACCGAACGCAGCATCTACAACACGTTTACCGTGGCAAAACTGTTGATGAGTGACTACGTCCATCAGGCCGGGTACAAAGTTGTCGTCACCGGCGAAGGCTCTGACGAGCTGTTTGCGGGCTACCCTCAGCTGCGGCTAGATATGATTTTGCACGGGATGGATCAGGCCACCGAAGCAGAACGGGCAGAGCTAGAACAGTGGCTACAGGAGAGCAATCAGCTCTTTAAAGGTAACCTGCTGGCACAAAAACGATTGGACAACCCGGCCCTGACAGAACGGGTCGGCTTTACTCCGAGCTGCCTACAGTCCTGGCTGTCCACCGCCGATCAGGTGAAACCGCTGCTGCACGCAGACTACCAGGCCACGCTGACGGACTACGCGCCGGGGGCGGCCATTGCCCAGGCGCTGAACCCTCAGCAGCTGGCCGGGCGGCACCCGCTCGATAAAGCCCAGTACGTTTGGGTTAAAACGCAGTTTGAGTCCCAGGTGTTGGGCTGGGCGGGGGACCGGGTGGATATGGCCAACTCCCTGGAAGCGCGTCCGGCATTTTTAGATCATCCCCTGGTGGAGTTTGCGGTCAACATCCCCCCAGCGCTACGGTTTCGAAATCGCAAGGACAAGTACATTCTGCGCGAAACCATGCGGGAGCTGTTGCCCGAAACCCTCTACAACCGGCAGAAGTTTGCCTTTATGGCCCCGCCAGCCCACACGGATGCGGTGAAGCAGCAGGCCATGATGGGCTTGGCGCAGGAGTATTTGTCTGACGGTGCGATCGCAAACACCCAGCTTCTGGATAGCACCGCCGTGAGCAGTCTGTTTGACCGCTACCACGACAGCAGCACCCCAGTAGCCACCCAGGTCCAGCTAGATGCTGTGATCAACCATCTGCTCAGCGTGCAGATTCTTCACCAGCACTTTATTGAGACAGACGTCCCCAAGCTAGCCCGCGAGCAAGCCCAAAAGCTCAATTGGCGAGTCCAGACAGCGGCTGCCTAAGGCACCTCAAAACGACTGCACGGGAACGAGCTTCCCAGCCGCGTTACTTCTTCTCCGGGAAGCGGTCAATCTTGGCGGTGCCGTAGAAGATCAGCTCCTTGTTGCGCATGCGCACCTTGTCTACCCGAAGCTGGGTGCCATCGAGGGCAAACTTGTCTAGGTCCAGCAATGAGTTGACGTGGTCAATGATAGCTTCGCCCAGCTCGTTAGCTAGGATATCGTCTTCGTCATTGAAGCGAACATTGACGAACTGAATCTTACGACGCTCTTGAATGTCCAGGTCAGCCGCTAGGTCAATGTCGCGGAAGGGGGCGAAGGTACCGGCACGGGCCTCCATGCGTGTGGTCCTCACTGAGGACGACCTGACTACATCCTTCAATACGCCTTTCGTTGTCAGCAAGCTGCAGCAGCTTGAAATCGACGGCAAAGAAATCCTTTTTCA
>JBCBOC010000380.1:0-4737 GCA_039821475.1 Cyanobacteria bacterium J06632_22
ATTGGGGTTGCGGTCAGCATGGTGACGGCCTACTTCTGTAGTCGGACGCTGTTATTTTTTACAATTGGCTTTCCTGAGTTTCGTCGGGCCAGCTACTTTTGTCCGGGTTTGGACGATTAAACCGAACCTTTGTAGCTTGAATTGCTATGTTGTTTGCGGCCCTGATGTTTGCGGCCACTTTGATTTACTGCATTGTCTAAGAACCTGATGGGGAGTAATGGCCGATGAAGCTCAGCGTGATTAAACAGCGAGGGCTATGGTGGACGATTTCCCTGGTGTTGGTATTGGCCAGTGTCGTTGCAATGGCTTTTTCGTTTACCCAATACGGTGCGCCGTTGCGTCCAGGGTTAGATTTTACGGGCGGTACTCGATTGCTTTTAGAGCGCGATTGTGCCGAAGCTGACTGCCAGACCCCCATTGAATTGTCACTGGTGCGGAGCATTATTGCTGAGCAGGGGATTGAAAGCAGCAGCCTGCAGCTTGTGGGAACGACAACTCAAGATTTGAGCGCGGCTGCGAATCGTCCCAAGACCGGGCTGGCGATTCGTACCCCGTCTCTCGATGGCGACCAGCGGACAGCGCTGCAGTCGGCCCTAGCGGAAGCGATTGGCCCCTTTGACCCGGAAGCGATTCAAATCGATACTGTCGCGCCAATCTTAGGGCAGCAACTGTTGACCCAGGGCTTAGAAGCTTTGTTGGTGGCCTTTGCCGGGATTACGGTTTATCTGAGCCTACGGTTTAAGCCGGACTACGCTGTGCTGTCTCTGGTGGCCCTCATGCATGATGTGCTGCTGACGCTAGGCGTCTTTGCCGTGCTGGGATTGACGGTGGGTTACGAGGCCGACAGCTTATTTTTAGTGTCGTTGCTGACGATTGTGGGTTTTTCGGTAAATGACACGGTGGTGATTTACGATCGCATTCGTGAAAGTCTGAAGCTGTCGCCGGAGAAGCCCATTGACGAGATTGTCGATTTGGCGGTGAACCAAACGTTGGCTCGCTCTGTGAACACCACCCTGACAACGGTATTGCCGCTGTTGGCCATTGTTGTCTTCGGTGGGGCAACGCTGAAGTTTTTTGCCATGGCCCTGATAATTGGTTTTTTGGCGGGGGCTTACTCTAGTATTTTTATTGCCAGTACGTTGCTGGCTTGGTGGCGGGGACGCAATCCGCAGCCGATGGCGTCGGTGGAATTGCCCTCTGAGTAGTGCGGTTTGGTTTCCGGTTAACTGTTTGGGACCTTAATATTCTGGATTTTGAGCTTTTGGGGTCTGGTTTTCGGGAATTCTCAGTGCTAAGCCTGTAGATGCCTGAATCAATTTTCTTTCCTGAACGTCTCGTATTCTGTGGTCCGTGGACGATATTTTTGATATGGAACAGGCGCTAGAGGCGCTGCGACAGCGAACGTTACGAAATTGGTGGCGGCTGACAGTCGGGCTGTGGCTAACCGTGGGCTTGTGGAGCCTTTGGCAGCTTCGGGGAGAGTTTTTGCTATGGTTGCAATATTTTACCTGGACGGCGGTGCGCTACTCGCTGGCCTACAATCGTTTGGCGGCCTTGGGCTTGGGACTTTGTGTGGGGCTAACGGTTGCGACGCTTGTCAGTGAGAGCCGGCATATTCTTTGGGGTCTCTCTAAACATGAGCGCTCTCGACTGGAGAAGCAGCTGGCCCTGATTCGTCGCCAGGGGCCGTCCCATCCGCTATGGCGTTTGGTGCAGCGGTAAGTGGTGAGGAGAGGATAAACATGTCTGACGCTGAAAAAATCACGCTACAGGTCAACGGTGACGCCCAAAGTTGTTCTCCAGATACAACGCTGCCAGTGTTGCTGCAACAGTTAGGGATGGACCCTCGATTGGTGGCGGTGGAATACAACGGTGAGATTTTGCACCGCCAGTTTTGGGAAACGACCACCATGCAGACGGATGATCGGTTGGAAGTGGTGACGATTGTGGGGGGCGGTTAGGGGCGGTAACCTCGCCTTTGGGAAATTCCCCTGGTGGCTGAAAAGGCGTTAAATTAAGGCTATGCAAGTGAGTTAGTCTGTGGGCTAACCGGAATTTCTAAGGACTATGACGGGCAAATCAGTAAGCAACCTTTTGGCTCAGCCTGGGATCTTGGCTCGGCTCAAGACCTGGGTCAAGCCGTTCCTTAAGTCTCTGGTGGTGTTAACCCTGGCGTTTGTGCTGGTATTCAGCCAGGCTGACGGCGCCCTAGCCGCGCGGGCTGGTGGCCGGATTGGCGGTGGTAGTTTCCGGGCACCTCGCACCTACTCGCCGCCGACACGCACCTATCGCGGGCCGTCGGGTGGCTATGGCGGTGGGTATTATCCTCGCGGTGGGTTTGGTTTTCCGTTTATTTTCCCGCTGTTTGGTTTTGGCGGCGGTGGGTTGTTTTCGCTGCTGGTTTTCTTTGCGATCGCAAGTTTCCTGGTGCGCACTTTCCGCAGCGTTAGCGAATCTAACGAGTACGAGGCTGCAACGAACCCTACGGTTTCTGTGGCTAAGCTACAAATTGGTCTGCTGGCCCAGGCTCGCGACCTGCAAGATGACCTGACCCGACTGGCCAAGACCGCCGATACGGGGACGACAGCGGGCCTCACCCAGGTGTTGCAGGAGACCACCCTATCGTTGCTGCGCCACCCCGAGTACTGGGCCTATGCCGATGCTGAAACGGAGGTGACTCGCCTTACTAGCGCAGAGCAAGCCTTCAATCGTTTTGCCCTGACCGAGCGCAGTAAGCTGGCGGGGGAAACCCTTTCCAATGTTAATCAGCAGCTTCAGCAAGCGGATCCAAGCGCCATTGCTAAAACGCAGCCCGATGGGGAGCTGGCTACGATGCCAGGCGAGTATATCGTGGCCACCGTCCTGGTGGCGGCTCAGGGGCAGCTAAAGTTCTCCAAGATTCACTCAGAACAGGACGTGCGACAGGCCCTGAGCCAAGTTGGCGCAGTTTCGAGTGATCGGCTGATGGCCGTTGAGGTACTGTGGACCCCCCAGGCCTCTGGCGAGACCTTAACTGCGGATGAGCTGGTAGCTGAATACCCCAATCTGAAACTGGTGTAAGGTTTTTTGGCTATTTCAGGTAATTTAATAGGGACATTTTGGGGAGCTACGCACTTATAGCTCTCGCTACTTTGCTTAGGATAATTCTGGCGCTTCAGTGCCCAGTATTGGAGCCAAGTGGCCCGTCGTCGTGCACAAACCCCAAGAAAGGGCCTCTGTGGCGACGACTGTAGCTCCCCTTTTAAGTTGCGAAGGGCGGCATATCCATGGCTGAAATGGGCAAGATGTGCTTAACTTTCAACCATTGATGCCCCCCTGTACTTGAAAGGCAAGAAAACCCCATGCTGGTATTGCTGACCCGCGTTTTACTCTGGGCCACAATTGGTCTGATTGTTTGGTATCTGCTGCTCAAAATCATTCCCAGAAAATATTTGACCTGGTTCGGTGGGGTCATTGTTCTGATTTTGATTGTGGCGTCGTTTATTGACCCGAACGACCAAACCATCGGTACCATTTGGCGCCTGATTTCGCTGCCACTGTCCCCCCTGGGGGCAACGGTGCTACTGCTGGGCTTCTCGCTCAGTGATGGGGTGAATAAGGTCAAGGGGCAACAGGTTGCGATCGCACTGGCCATCTTATTGCTCTCCAGTACACCCCTGGTGGCCCGTTTCTTGGCAGGTAATGCCGAACAGGCGGTGCAGCAGGCCTATCAGAACCGTCGCTCTATCTGCCAAGGGGTCTGTCCTGCTGAGGTGCCGGAGAACGTCACCCTTGGCCGGGCCGGGGCCATCGTGGTCTTTGGCGAGCCGTCGGACGCGGCCGACTTGGGCACGGTGTATCGCACCCAGGACGAGGTCGCCTACAATTCTAATTTGGTGCCTCGACTCATCTATGCTGCAAACCTTTACCAGCAGTCGGGACGCCGTCCGCCGGTGATTGTGACAGCGGGGCCCCGCAGTGGTGATCCCGATTCCGGTGATAAAGAGAGCTTTATTCGAAGTGTGCTGACCAGCAATGGGGTGCCAGCTGAGTCCATTCGCATCATTGCCACCGGTGAGAACGTGCGGGCAACGGCCAACAACGTTGAGACCTATATGCAAAATCAGCAGCTGTTACCCGCGCGGGCGAGTCGCCAGGAGTCTGACGATAACCGGGTGGTGCTGGTGGCCCCCGCCATTAACATGGCGCGTTCGGCCCTGACCTTTGAGCAAATGAGCATTCAAACCATTGCGCGACCGACTGACTTCTACACCTCGGAGGCGGAGCGGAGCGGTGATGTGTTTGCCCGATTGCCCGATATTTTGCCCAGTGTGAGTGCATTGGAAGTGACCTCCCGCTACTGGGACGAATTTTTGACCTCGGTGTACTACTTCCTGCGTGGGTGGCTGCCTGAGTTTAAGTTTGGCTGGGATCCCAATATTGAGATTTAGGAGATCTAGCGACGGCCTTGGTGCTACTACAGTCGCGTTATGTCGGCACCAAAGGCTGCTGCGCTGAACGCTGTCCTTGGCAATGCGACAACTGTAATCGCGGTTTTTGGGTAAGCGGTTTTCTTGGCGGTAATCATTAACAGAAAAGGGCGACCCATGGTCGCCCTTTTCTGTTAATGATTACCAACGGTGTGTGGCGACGGCTATATATAGCGCTCGCCACTTTGCTTCTAAGAAAATGGCCCAATAGGCGTATTTTCTTCCAGGGTTAACCCAGCGCACCGTGTTGGGCCAAGCGCTTAGGACA
>JBCBOC010000271.1:0-5801 GCA_039821475.1 Cyanobacteria bacterium J06632_22
CGAGGCTGCACAAAACGAGTGAGCTGATGGCGGGCAGTCGTGAGTAACTGGGGGGTTTGTGGCGGAATCTGGCTTGACGGTGCCCTGACCATTGCCAAACAGATCACCCAAGCCCTCGATACCGAAGTCCAGCTGTGGCTGATCGACTATCTGCAGCAGCGCTACTGGCAACAAGCCCTGGCACCGTCAAGCCAGATTCCGCCACAAACCCCCCAGTTACTCACGACTGCCCGCCATCAGCTCACTCGTTTTGTGCAGCCTCGGCTGGTGTGGGAAGTCACCCTTATGCAGCTGGCAGATTCCATAATCTGAACTACACCGTTTGGTATAGATAGCGCTAGGCTTTCCTTATACAATTTTGGGTGTCGTCGGTTTTGCTACGACCACCCCTGCTTCTCCATCCTGCAATCGGTGCCTTTTTCAATATGGTGACAGCCCCTTCCCGTGGACCGTTGAACAATCGCAACCTGTGGATTGCGTTGGCAGCACTGGTGGTTGTCGGTGGAGCCTCACTCTATGCAGTGCGCTCGTTTCAACAGGCCCGTCAGGCAGAGCAAGCGGAGGCTGCCGCGCCCGTCCCAGAACGGGTCAGCGTTGCGGCCCTAGGACGGATTGAACCCGCCAGTCGAGTGGTCGATGTGGCCGCCTCTGAAACCGGCATTATTACACAGGTGCTAGTGGAAGAAAGTGACGCGGTGACGACCGGCCAAACGCTGGCTTACTTAGATAGCTACGAAGTTCGAAAGGCAGAACGTGACTATGCGGCTAGCCAGCTCGAAGAAGCTCGCCGTAAGCTGACGGCAGAAACCCGATTGGGCCAGGCCCGCATCCAGGAGGCTGCAACCCTTGAAGATAAGGCGGGTACCCCGCAAACCCAGGCTATTCGAGCACAACAGGCCGCGATTGAAAGCATCCAGGCACAGCTGGATCTGGCGTTAGTGGACCTGAACCGATTTGAGGATTTGTACCAGCAGGGTGCGATCGCACTTCAAAGTTTGCAGGAACAGCGCGCCAAGGTCAGCGAACTGCGTAGCAAAATTGCCGAGGCCCAAGCCACCAAAGCCCAGCTCGAAGCCACCCAAGGCGCCGACCTGGACAGCGCCTCGGCCCAGGTCACCTCTGCCGAAGCCAACTTAGCCTTGTCCCAGGTGGAAGCCGGCGTCGCCGCCGCCGAACAAAACCTCGCCTTGGCCGAAGCTCGACTGACGCTGTCAGTCGTCACCGCGCCCTTGGCGGGACAGATCTTAGACGTTTATATCGAACCCGGTGAATCGGTATCGGGACAGCGCATTCTATCCATGGGCGACACCGACAACATGATCGTGGTGGCAGAGGTTTATGAAACGGACATTGGCCTGGTGGACGTGGGCCAGCCAGTGGAAATCACCAGCCGTAACGGTGCCTTTGCAGAAACGCTGACAGGGACCGTACAAGCTATCGGCCTTCAGATTTTCAAAAATGATGTATTAGATGACGATCCGGCCGCAAATGCCGACGCCCGGGTCGTCGAGGTGGAGATTGCCGTCGATCAGGACGAGGTGATCGACGAGCTGACCAATCTGCAGGTGGATGTGCTGATCGAGGTAGAAGACTAATGTTTGGCCGGGTGCCCGTAGCCTGGTTGAACCTGCTACACGAGCGGACACGACTGGGCGTTGCGATCGCAGGAGTATCCTTCGCAGTACTGCTGATTTTCATGAATCTGGGGTTTTTAGGAGCGCTGGTGCTCACCGCCACTAACTTCTATGAGCAGTTCGACGCCGACCTGTTTTTGATGTCGCCCCAGTCGCTAGAAATCAGTACCACCACCCCCTTTCCCCGAGAACGGCTGTATCAGGTGGCCGGGGTCGAAGGCGTCAAGACTGTCATGCCGCTCTATAGCGACTACGTGCTGTGGCGCAACCCAATTGACCGCAGTAGTCGCGCCATGTTTGTCTACGGCGTCAATCCAAATGACAACGTCTTCCTAATGCCCGAACTCAGGGGAGATACGGCCCTCCGCAAGCTGAAACAGCCCGACACTGTCTTTATTGACCGACTCTCTCGTCCCGAGTTTGGCCCCCAGGACATTGGCACGGTTACCGAAGCGGATGGTCGCCGCGTCACGGTCAACGGGAGCTATGAACTGGGTGGTGGTTTTGCCGCAGATGGCACCCTGATCATGAGCGATCAAAACTTTGCCCGGTTGTTAGCGCCTCGCCCCCTCAACCTAATCAATGTCGGCCTGATTCGCTTGGAATCGGGGGCCCGCCCCCAGAAGGTAGCCGAGAAAATGCGTCAACTCTTGCCTGCCGACGTCAACGTCTCGACAAAGGCCGAAAGTATTCAGCGAGACGCCACCTATTGGATTACCACCACGTCCATTGGGTTTATCTTTGGCCTGGGGGTATTGGTGTCATTCATTGTTGGCACCGTAATTGTTTATCAGATTCTCTATACCGATATTCGCGATCATCTGCCCGAATACGCCACGATGAAGGCCATGGGCTACCGATCGATGTATTTGTTCAAAATTGTAATTCAGGAAGCTGTGCTGCTAGCGGTCCTGGGCTATTTGCCAGGGCTACTCATTTCCCTAGGGCTGTATCAGCTCACCGTATCGGCCACCGCAGGCACATTACCGATGCGGATGACCGGATCGCGGGTACTGTTTGTGCTGGCGTTGACGGTAGCCATGTGTAGTGTGTCGGGACTGATTTCCGTACGAAAGGCAGTGACGACCGATCCGGCAGATGTGTTTTAGCGATGTTCAAACGTATTCCCCTCGCCTGGCTCAACCTCACCCATGACCGTCGCCGCTTTGCAACATCCTTAGCCGGTGTCGGCTTTGCAGTGCTGCTGATGTTTCTGTTCACGGGCTTTATGAACGCCCTTTACGACAGCCAGATTCAGCTCCTCAACAAATTTGACGGTGAGATTATTGTCATTAACCGGCTCAAACAAAATATGTTTGTGCCCCGCTCCTTTGCTCGCCGTCGTCTCTACCAGGCGCGTGCCTTTGAAGGGGTTGCCGCGGCTTATCCGGTATACACCAGCGATGCCAACTGGAAAAATCCCATTAATAAGCGGACCCGCCCCGTGCGCGTGGTGGCCTTTAACCTCAACGACCCGGTCATCAACCTGGAGGGACTAGACGAACACTTGGCGGCCCTGCAACTGCCCAACACCGCCATCATGGATTTGCAGTCACGCCCGGAGGTAGGGCCGGTGGAAATCGGCATTGAGAGCGAGTTGGCAGAACGTCGCCTTAAGATCGTGGGCACCTACAGCCTAGGCACAGATTTTGCCTCGGGCAATGGCAACCTGATGATGAGCGACCTAAACTTTCTCCGATATTTTGCCAACCGAGGCCCCGAAGAAGAGGAACGCAGCTTTGCCACGGCAGACATTGGCATCATCAAGCTAGAACCCGGGGCCAATGTGCAGCGGGTGGTAAAGGGACTACAAGAATTCTTACCCAACGATGTCTTGATTCTGCCCAAAGATGGAGAAGGCGGCTTTGTCAATCGAGAACGCACCTACTGGGAGGAAAACACCAACATTGGTTTTGTATTTTCGCTGCTAACGGCCATGGGTTTTGTGGTCGGCATTATTCTGGTGTATCAAATTCTCTACACTGACGTGGCAGACCACTGGGCTGAGTACGCTACCCTCAAGGCAATGGGCTACAAGAACGTTTATCTGCTAGGGGTTGTCATGCAGGAGGCGCTCATCCTATCGCTGTTTGGATTCATTCCCGGCTTTTTGATCAGTAACCTAATCTATACTGGCGCTGCTGGGGCTACGGGGTTGTTCTTTCAGATGACCTTTGATAGAGCCGCAGGGTTGTTTTTGGCGACCTTTGTGATGTGTCTCGTATCAGGTGCGATCGCAGTCCGCAAAGTCCAATCTACAGATCCTGCCGATGTGTTTTAAGCAACCGAATTTCCCGGTTTAACTTCCCTGGTTTAACTTCCCTGGTTTAACTTCAAGGTACAGCCATGACGCCCCAACTCGAACAACAGCCTCATAACAGTGGCCAAACCGGGACAGACTCTCCTGTTCTGGCTGTCAGGGCTGAACACCTCAACTACTACTTTGGCGCGGGAGACCTGCGCAAACAGGTCCTCTACGACATTTCCCTGGACCTACCCAAAGGTCAAATTGTCATTCTCACGGGGCCATCAGGATCGGGTAAAACCACGCTCCTAACCCTGATGGGTGCACTGCGTACCGTGCAGGACGGTAGCCTGCAAGTATTGGATCAGGAGCTGGTCGGTCTGGGTAATGCGGCCCTAGTTAAAGTGCGCCGTAACATTGGCTTTATCTTCCAGGCCCACAACCTATTTGAGTCCCTGACCGCCAGCCAGAATGTGGAAATGGCGGTCGAGCTGACCGGCGAGTTTGGCAGCAAGCGGGAACAGGCGGTGGAAATTCTATCTAAACTGGGCCTAGAAGATCGGGTAGACTACAAGCCCAAGTCCCTCTCGGGTGGGCAGAAGCAGCGGGTAGCCATCGCCCGAGCCCTAGTGAACCGTCCCCGCCTTGTATTGGCGGATGAGCCCACTGCCGCGCTGGATAAGAAGTCTGGCCGCGATGTGGTAAACCTGTTGCACCGTTTGTCTCGGGAGGAGGGCTGCACCGTGCTCATGGTGACCCATGACAACCGCATCCTCGATGTCGCCGACCGCATTATCAACCTGGTCGATGGCCGACTAGAGTCTGACGCGAGCCCCAATACCTTTGTAAAAGAGCATATGGACCCAGCCCAGGTCGACGCTCAGATGTTTATTATGTGAGGCTCAAGACACCGACCAAAAGTCCGTAATGCTATAGCCCAGCTCATTCAACATCTCCCGCAATAGCGGCATACTCAGGCCAATCACATTGGTATGGCAGCCCTCAATTTTTTCGATAAACACACTGCCGCGCCCGTCAATGGTAAAGGCCCCAGCGCAGTTCATCGGTTCCCCGGTTGCCACATACGCCTCAATCTCTCGATCCGGCACATAGCTAAAAAAGACTTTGGTGGTCTTCACCTTCGTCAGCATTTTGCCATTGGGTGCAATCAGCGTATGCCCAGTCACAACAGCCCCAGTACGACCCCGCATTCGTCGCCAGCGATCAATAGCCTCCAGCTCATTTTCGGGCTTACCGTAGGCCACACCATCTAGCGCCATCACCGAATCACACCCGAGCACCAGCGCATTGGGGAACAGCGGCGCAACGAGCTGCGCCTTGTTCTGGGACAGCACCTGTGACAGCTTTTCGGGGTCGCTAATTTTAATCGAGTCTTCATCAAATCGGCTAGGCGATGCAAAGGCTTGAATCCCAGCACGAATCAGTAGCTCCCGGCGAGCTGTAGACGCAGAAGCAAGAACAAACTGAGGCGCAGTCATAACTTGAAAAAGTCGGCAAAGCTAAAACAATATGGGGGAGGTGCGAGAGACTATGAGGGGATTAAGGTAGGAGCTGACGAGTACATGATTGAACCACCCAAATTAGAAGCACCCAATCATGGGTATGCCTTGCCCACCTAACCCGGCACCGCGTTCCCACCGGGCGCAGCGACCTCACTTACCTAATAAACAGACCTAATAAACAGAGAAAGACGCCACCGTCTGCTTCAGCAAAATTTCTAAATCATCCCAGCGGCCTTCAGGGACAGAGGCGTTGAAGGTGAAGAGCTGTCCGCGACGAACAATGGCACTGGCCAGGTTATGACGCATGCCGGACGGCAGATTAGCGACATACTCCAAAATGTAGTAAGTCTTGCCATCTTCAGTATCGATCGCTTTGGCGTTGACCAGCTCGACATCGCG
>JBCBOC010000056.1:0-10856 GCA_039821475.1 Cyanobacteria bacterium J06632_22
AAATCAACGGCAGCCTGGGGAGCTGGATTGCCGACAAGCTGAACATGTCCCTCAAAAACATGCGGGTAATGACCTTTTGCGGCATGGGGGCAGCCCTAGCAGCCTTTTTTGGGGACCCCATCGGTGGGCCCATGTTCGCGTTAGAAATCCCCCATCGGCGTGGATTGGAATATTACGAAGCCATTATTCCAGCAATGGTGGCGGGCATTTGCAGCTTTGCAGTGTTTCGTATGGGTACTGGCTTAGAAGTGGGCGGCATTTATAACTTTAGTCGGTTTGGTGTACTACCCAACCTGACCTGGCTAAACTTGGTCGAAGGTGCTGGCTTGGGTCTGATTGGGGCACTGGCGGGCATTTTGTTTATTGGTATTTTTCGAGCAATCAAGTGGATAATTCAAAAGATTGAACATCGCCACATCTTACTCGCCGTGATGGGCGGCTTGGGCATTGGTTGGATTGCCGTACTCTTCCCTGCGACGCTGTTTTTCAGCGAAACCCAAATTGAGACGCAGTTACTGGCCCAGTCCGCCTCTCTGGGGGTGCTGACGCTGCTGGGCATTTGCCTCACCAAAATGGTGGCCATTTGTTTTACTATTCACGGTGGCTTTCGCGGTGGGTTTATCTTTCCGCTGTTCTTTACAGGGGCCAGCCTGGGGATGGCCATTGCTTTTGGTGTACCGGCCATTCACCCGACCATTGCGGTGCTGTGCTGCATGGCCGCCATTAATGTAGCCATTACCAAAACGCCCATCAGTACCACCATTATTTTGACAGTGTTATCCGACACAACGATTCTTCCGGTCATTGCCATTGCCAGCTTCACTAGCTTCTTGCTAACGAGCAATATTGGGCTTCTGAAGACTCAGCGAGCTCGGGCAACGGAAACCCTGTCAGGTTTAGAGGTCACTGAAGCTGCATCTGCTGCATAGGTCAGGTTCGGCTTGTAACCCGGACCTAGGAGGTAGTGTCATTAAATTTTTTGTAGTGTTTTTCGACCTTTTCAATCCATTCCTGATTGTCAATGGCCCAGGCTTCTCGGTCTAACCGGATCTGTTCCAGATGGGCGTCAATGTTCTCCGGGGTTAACCATATCCCAAAGTCTTTAGGCGATGCTGTTGTTGAGCCTAGGCTTTGTTGTAGGACAATGTCGCCCACGGATGGTAAGTAATGGGAGCTGTCAGAATAGTTTTGCATCACATCGGCAATGGGTTCCGTGGTAATGCTGTTGTAACCGGAGAAATCCCAAACGGGGATAATGCTGACGAGTTCACGTTTCCAGGTTTCAAAGGTTTGCCAATGTCCTGTCGCGCGAATCGTTTCCCACTGCACGGCATGGGACGGGGAGATAAACACCACTAGGTCAATGTTGCGATCGCGACAGACCTCAACCAGCGCCCGAAAGGCATCAAGCTGCTCGGTTGATAGTTCATAGTCGGCGTGGTAGCCAAAATAATCTTTAATCGCTTGGTTAAATCGCCACTGGGTGTTACCGTCCTTGGCCTTAGTCGTTGGGGCAAATCCGTTTGTCGGTCGGGCTGCAGCGTCATGGTCGCGACTGCCTTGAATCGTAGCCCAACTTTCAGCAGTGGCGTCCAAGGACAATAGCGTGGCTAAATGATCGCCCACAGGTAATCGGCGTTTGCCTAAGCGATCCTCAGAAAAGGTGGATTCGACGGTGCGATGGCCATTGAACATGAAAAAGTCGATGCCCACAACTACTTGCTGCAGATCGGGATTGTTTGCGATCGCATGCTCTAGATATCGCTGTAGCTCGTGAGCTGTTGACCCATTTAACCCCAGATTGTACGTCCCCTCCGGCAGCAGTTCCGTGTCTGGATCCATGCCCTGCTTTGTCCGCGAGGATCCCACCATCACCGCCACGGGGCGCTGCTGCATGATTTGGGCCGCCTTAAAGAGCCGATCGTTTTTGTTTGTGCCAGAGCGCTTCTGATTCCAGCCCGTCACAACGGGGGCCTGGGTCACGCCGTAGGGGTTAACCCACCAGTTGCTCAGCCCCACCGTCAATATTGGCAGGGTAATGGATAGGGCCAGCAGGCCATTGAACCGGCCAAAGCCTGCCTTGGTGGGGGCATCTGATGAAGATGGGCTGTAGCTAGAGGCAACGCGCATAATCGAACAACACTCAAGGATTAACAATTATAGATATAGCAATCGAAGGGTAGATAGACCCATTCGACTGCGTCGCGGGGTTCCAGAATAAAGGCTTTCATCGCCAGAAACTGTCCTTAGCAACGCGACAAACGCAATATTGGCGACCTGCTGACCTGAACTACCATTGAGACCTGAAAATACCTAGAACTGGAAATACCTAGAACTGGAAATACCTAGAACTGGAAATACAAAAACTCGGACACCCTGCTAAGGGAGAGTAAGCAAAACGTACTCAGGACCCCGATCCCACAGGCCCAGTGCCAGCGAGGGCGAAGGCGCTCGACGATTTGCTGCGTATTGGGTAGCCGTACACAGGCCACCACCAGCACCACCAGCGCCAAAAGCGCCAACAGTTTGCTGTTATTGAGCACGGGTAAATAGGTCAAATCTTTCCAGGACTGAAGCTGTAGGCCAAATTTGGTCAAAACCCCCAACTTTCCCGAGGCTTCCCCAGGGATGACCACGCCGTTAAGGCCGAATAGCGTGGCCAGCAGAGTACGGGCATCGCCCAGGGTCGCCGCTCGAAAGAGGACCCAACCCACCATGACCGCTAGGAACGTGATGCCCCAAGCGAGAAAACCCGGTAATGCCAACTTTTGCTTGCGCCACAGATGGTTGACCGACAAGAACGCGCCGTGCAGCCCCCCCCACAGTACAAAGGTCCACCCAGCACCGTGCCACAGCCCCCCTAGTAACATGGTGGCCATTAGGTTGCCATAGCGTCGCAGTTCGCCCCGTCGACTCCCACCCAAAGGGATGTACAGGTAGTCGCGTAGGAAATTAGACAGAGTAATATGCCACCGTCGCCAAAAGTCCACAATGGATGTGGCTTTATAGGGCGAATTGAAGTTGAGGGGCAGTTGAATATTCAACATTAAGCCCAGACCAATGGCCATATCTGAATAGCCAGAGAAGTCGAAATAAAGCTGGAGGGTGTAGCTTAAGGCTCCTACCCAGGCCTCAATGAAGCTGACATCGGCGGCGTGGCTAAAAACCGTGCCGACCCAAGGGGAAATATTGTCGGCAATCAGCACTTTTTTCGACAGCCCCAGGACAAAGGTTGTCAGGCCTAGGGCTAGACTTCGATGGGAGAACTGGAACGTTTCAGGTTTATAGAATTGAGGCAACACCTCTTTGTGATGGACAATGGGGCCTGCGATTAGCTGGGGAAAAAAGCTGACAAATAGGCAGTAATCCACAAAGCCATAGTCTTTGGTTTGGCCCTGATAGGCATCTACCAGGTAAGCAATTTGCTGAAAGGTGAAGAAGGAAATGCCCAAGGGCAGAAAGATATCCCCCAGACCCAGGGCACCGTCCACCGAGGCGTACACTCCGCCTGGCAGAATGTTGCCCAAGAGAAAGGCCGCATATTTGTAGTAGCCAATTAGCAGTAAGTTGAAGGTAACCCCAACCCCTAGTATGCCTTTGCGATTGGCCATGTCAGGATTTGATAGCAGTCGCCCGACAAGGTAATTAGCCACAATCGACCCCGCTAGCAGGAGCAGATAAGGTGGATTCCAATAGGCATAGAAAAATAAGGAGGCCAACGCCAGGGCTGCAATCGCCCCTTTGGCTAACTTCAGCCGACCCAGGGTGTAAAACGCCACTAACGTCAGCGGTAGGAAGATAAAGATAAAAACGTATGAATTAAATAGCATTCGACCCTAATGACTATGTCACCGCCTTCCAAAGCTATCAGTTTCGATAGGTCCTTGGTTGAAGCCTCTGTGCAATGCTTCTGACACAGCCATGAAGACTGTGTAAGGACGCGACGTGTGCTAATAGCGTGCGCTACTGTGCTTCGAGTTAATTTTTGGGCGCCCGTTGCTGGGTATGGTCGCCAGGCGATCTGCAACAGCGCACCAGCGTATGTGACGGTTGCTATCTTTTCTAGATTGCACGGTTCCTTGTCAGAATCAACAGCGATAACCGAAAGCCCCCGCTCATAATATGAGCGGGGGCTTTCGGTCACAAAGGTGACTGATTGGATATTGATATTACGGAGGCATTGCGGAATTAGCTTAGTAAATACTACAGACTACTAGCCAATACTGAGCAATGCAGAGTCTATACGGTGCCTGCCATAGCCGGGATTCGACGTCCCTCAAACACGCCTTCGGTTTGGGCCATGTACAGCATGAGATCAACGACGCGGTTGGAGTAGCCCCACTCGTTGTCGTACCAGGAGACCACTTTGAAGAAGTTGCTGTTGAGTTCAATGCCCGCGGTGGCGTCAAAGATGCTGGAATGCGCATCGGAGACGAAGTCTGTGGAAACTACCGGTTCGTCGGTGTAGCCCAGAATGCCGCTGAGTCCGTTGTGGGCAGCGCGCAGCATAGCTTCACAGATGTCTGTGTATGTGGTGGCCTTTTCGGTCCGGAAGGTGAGGTCTACGACCGACACGTTGGGGGTGGGCACACGCATGGCCATACCCGTCAGCTTCCCTTTTAGTTCGGGAAGAACCAGGCAAACGGCTTTAGCTGCACCAGTGGAAGCGGGAATGATGTTCTGACCAGCGCCACGACCCGACCGGGGGTCTTTTTTGCTGGGGCCATCTACGGTGGCCTGGGTGGCGGTGGTGGCATGGATGGTAGTCATCAGCCCTTCCGCCAAGCCGAAGTTGTCGTGGATGACCTTAGCAATAGGAGCGAGGCAGTTGGTGGTGCAACTGGCGTTGGAAACGATGCGGTCGGTCTCAGGATTAAAGCTGGTATGGTTGACGCCCATGAGTAGGGTAGGTACCTGTTCCGGAGATTTGGTGGGGGCAGAAATTACGACCCGCTGTGCTCCGGCCTGCAGATGCTTGGCCGCTGCTTCGTGCTGGGTAAATAGCCCTGTCGCTTCAATGACGTAGTCGACGCCTAGTTCACCCCAGGGCAGTGCCGCGGGGTCACGCTCAGCAAAGCAAGGGATATGAGTTCCATTGACGTTGAGGCCGCCATTTTCGGCCTTGACCTCGCCCTGAAAACGGCCGTGGGTGGAGTCGTACTTGAGCAGGTAGGCCAGATTTTCAGCCGGCACTAGGTCGTTAATGCCAACAAATTGGAGATTGGGATTGGTGATGGCGGCGCGTAGGACCAAGCGCCCGATGCGGCCAAAACCGTTGATTGCAACTTTTAAAGGGGCCATAGTTATAGCTGGGAAATTGTAGGGTGGGTGGGCGGATTTTGGCTTAGTCGCCTCGTCCTGTTGAGGCTTTCGGCTGCTCAACCGGGTCCAGGTTGATACCTATCGCTTTCCCTTGAGGAAAGATGCGTGGTCTGGACTTGGTCAAGGTTTAGTGGTGGGTTAACGTAGCCGCCTTGCATAGAGAAGGACAACCTCTAACTGTTTAATGGCATTCCATGGGGGCGATGGGGGATCATCGTATTTCCTTTAGACTTGTTCCGCTGTTTTTGTTGAATGTTATAGAGATGTTTCTGAGCTTTGTGGAGCTTTGTTTTTCTTGATGATCTCTTTTAAAGTGAAGCTGTGTTTTTTTAAGAGGGGCAGCTGCCTACGATAAACACGACCCATCGTTGCCAGTTAACTGTTTGGTGGCGCAGAGCCTGTTGGAACGCGCTGCGAATGCTTTCAATGTCGTTGGGTTTTAGAGACTGACTCAACTGGTGTAGGTACTGGCTATCTTGGCCAACCCAGCGTTGTAGTAGCGTCTCCGTAATGGTCAAGGCACTGACTTGGGCGTCAGGGTGTGCGGTGACGGAGAGCCCCGCTTGTTCAAAAGTTGCGATCGCATCTTCTACATCCCACTGCCGTTCAGGATAGGTTGGGTCTTCGTACAGACGCTCTTCCGCCTGTTGAAGCCGGGTGAGCAGTCGCTGGGGCAGCAGACCCTCCGGTAGCAGGGTGTACAGCCGCTGAGAACGATGGGTGAGGGCTTCTGTCAAGACAACCCTGCCGCCCGGACGCAACCTGTCGCGTAACCCAGCTAAAATTTCGGCTCGTTGGGGGTGTCCCATCAGCGCATTACGGCCAATGATGCCGTCAAATCGGCGGTCCGGGAACTGTTGCCGAAGCTGGTCTGCCAGGGTTGTCAGCTCAGATTGAATCAGGTCTGGGCGAGTGAGTACGTCCAGTTGAGCACTTTGTTCCACCAGGGCGGCATGGTCAGTGGGGCTGCCGACCCGGGCGGTGACGCCACCTTCGGGAACCTGTCGTAGGGCTTCCCAGGTGAACAGGCCCGTGGTGGCGTTGAGGTCCAAAATCAGGTGATGCCGTTGGGGATGGAGGTGTTCAAAGGTGCGATCGCATAGACCCCTGAGCCGCTCCCCTGCGTCTCCGAGGGCGCGCTGTAGCCATTGCTCCTGGGCCTCGTCGACCGGCCCAAAGCTCAGCCCTGCTGGCCCTGCCTCCCGATCCACTAAGGCGGCGAGCTGCGCTTCCCGTCGACGGGCCACCTGCTGTTGAATGGTAGCCTCATAGCCCTGGTTGGAGGGCTGATAAAACACTTGCCCCTGCAGGCTGCTGGGGAGATACTGCTGTTCGATCCAGTGGTCTCGGTATGCATGGGGATACAGGTAGCCCTTACCGTGGCCCAATGCTTTACTGTCGCGATTGCTGTCCTTCATTGGGTTCGGTACCTCCGCCTCGCGTTCTTTCTCCACCGCTGCTAGGGCGTCAAAAAAGCCCATGACGCTGTTGGATTTGGGACAGTTGGCCAGATACAGCGCTGCCTGAGCCAAGGGATAGCGCCCTTCCGGTAGGCCCACCCGGTCGTAGGCCTGGGCACAGCTATTCACCACCGTCACCGCCTGGGGCTCTGCCAGACCCACATCCTCCCCGGCAAAAATCAGCATGCGACGGAAAATAAAGCGTGGATCCTCGCCTGCGTAGACCATGCGGGCCAGCCAGTATAGTGTTGCGTCTGGGTCAGAGCCGCGCATACTTTTGATAAAGGCGCTAATGGTATCGAAGTGGGCGTCACCTTCTTTGTCATAGAGCACCGCGCGTTGTTGAATCGATTCTTCCGCAACGGCAAGGGGGATGTGAACGGTGTTGTTTGAGTCGGGTTTGGTTGTTTCGATGGCCAGCTCTAACGCATTCAGTAGGGCGCGGGCGTCGCCGTTAGCTACGTTGACCAGATGTTCGATCGCGTCTGGGTTAATGTGGATGGCGCGTTTGCCATAGCCCCGTTCGGTGTCCTGTAGGGCGTGATCAAGAACAACTTTTAGATCGGCATTTTCTAGCGGTTTGAGCTGAAAGACACGGGACCGACTAACCAGGGCCTTGTTGACCTCAAAATAAGGATTTTCTGTTGTTGCGCCGATGAGAATGACGGTGCCATTTTCCACTGAAGGCAGCAGTGCATCCTGTTGCGCTTTGTTAAAGCGATGAACCTCGTCTACGAAGAGAATGGTGCGCTGTCCCTGTTGCCCGCGCAGGTCTTGGGCGGTTGCGATCGCACCCCGAATTTCCTTTACCCCTGACAGCACAGCGTTGATGGCAATGAAGTGTGCCTGGGTGGTATTCGCAATCACCCGCGCCAGCGTCGTCTTGCCCGTCCCCGGCGGCCCGTAAAATAGCAGCGACGACAGCTGATCCGCCTGAATGGCCCGCCGGAGCAGACGCCCTGGCCCCACAATGGCGTCTTGCCCGACGTATTCGTCCAATGTCCGCGGTCGCATCCGCGCCGCTAGCGGTGCTTCTTGATCAATCAGCGTTTGCCGATGTCGCTCAAACAGGTCCATAGGCCAAGCCCGCAAATCCTACGAGTGTAGCTATGCTACAGGAACTGAGCTTTGGAAGATGACAACATGAAGGGTCAGACCATCGATTCGATCAAAACAATTTTTGAAAGCCGTCTTACAACGCTGACGCACCTGTTAAACACCGCAGAGGCTCATTTTGAGGACGCGTCTTTTTTAGAACGACGCATCGTGGCAGATATGCTGCCATTGGGCACACAGGTGGCGTTTACCTGTAACCAGCCGCGTAATTTTTCCCTCTGGTGCGAGGGTAAGCCTAGTGACAACCTAAACCCTGAAGTGGCCTCCCTGGCCCAAGCCCGTGAGCATATTACCCATACCCAACAGCGCCTATCCCAGGTCTCAGTCGAAGATGGGAAGTTGAGCGAAATGACCCGTATTGAGTTGGGGCAGGGCCTGTCCATCGACCTCTTGGGCATGGATTATGTGCATGAGTTCCTGCTGCCCAATTTTTACTTTCACCTCGTTACGGCCTATGACATTCTGCGTATGGCCGGCGTTCCTATTGGGAAGAAGGACTACATGATGCATCTAGTGCCACTGCTCAAGACAGCCTAGCCCTTTGCCCCGTCCAGAACGGTCGTGTTCCTCTCAAGTCGTTTCTTTTGCAAAACGTTCTTCCAAAACGTCAACAGGCAGCACTCCTGAGGAAGTACTGCCTGTTGACCCTGATAATGGACTTCAGGACAATGGATTTCAGCCGGAGCGTTAGAGGGCGCCAGTGAAGAAATCAGTAATGATCGGAGTCTGGTTGAGCAGGAATGCGAAGAACGCACCACTGGCCCCACCAATTAGAAAACCACTGGCCAAGGTGCTCCACCCTTCCCGGGAGCCCAGCTCAGCCGGAGGCGTAGGATTGGTCACCGTTGCAACGGGGGCACCGGGACTGGTGATGCCATAGATAGACATGGCCACCGTCAGAATAAATACGAATGCCACAGCGGAAATAACGCCAGCTTCAGCAGCAATGCTGCTATCGCGCAGGGGACCCAGCAGGGCAAAGGGACCATAGAACCAGTAGCCATGGGCTACGCCGATTTCTAGGCCGCGGCTGAAGGGAGAGAGCCCTTCGCGGTAGGCCGGTAGGTTTTGAATGTAAGTACGGGCAACGGCAGAACCGCTAATCGGCGTTGCTAGATGGCCCACCTGCGGGTCCACGCTAGCATCAATGATGCCCATAGCTGTGCTCGTTTGTGCTGTCATAAGAACGTCCTTAAATTGAGTGATGGACTGCCCTGAGACGGGAAAATCTTAAAAATTGACAGGGTCATCGTCTCATACAACCTTGCCCCCAGCGCGAAATGCAACGGTTTTGTTAAGTGAACGCGCAATATTCGATGATTTTGTTTACGAAACGATACAAATTGGTGTGCTGAGCGCTGGGCGAGTTGTACCTGGGTTCGGACGCTAACAGTCTGCTGGGCAAGATTTGCGGGGATTGCTTTACGATTCGCTACTCGCGATTTCGCGATTTCGCTGCTCCAAATCGCTATACTCGGAGCCGATCCTTATCCTCTTCCCCTTTCATGTCTTCCCCTGTGGCTTGGCAGCCAGGACAAACCCTTGACCTGACAGTAGAACGCCTGAGCAACAGCGGCGATGGTATTGGCCGCTGGCAGGATCGGGTGGTGTTTGTGCCCGGGACAGTGCCGGGAGACCAGCATCAGGTCAAGCTGGTTAAGGTCAAGCCGCAGTATGCCGTGGGCAAGTCGGTGGGATTAACGACGTCCTCGCCCCACCGGGTGCGTCCGGCCTGCATCGTTGCCGATAAGTGCGGCGGTTGCCAATGGCAGGCGGTGGACTACGCCCAACAGTTGGCGGCTAAGCAGCAGCAGGTGGCCGATGCCTTGGCACGGATTGGTGGGTTTGAGGATGTGGCGATTGACCCCATTTTGGGGGCGCAGCCGCTGGGCTACCGCAATAAGGCCACCTATCCGCTGGCGAGATCGCACCAGGGCCATCTCAAAGCGGGCTACTACCGGGCTGGCACCCATCAGATTGTGAACCTGAACCAGTGCCCTATCCAGGACGATCGGCTAGACCCTCTGTTGGCGGGCATCAAACAGTCTATTCAGGCCCAGGGGTGGAGTATCTACGACGAAGCACAGCACCGCGGTAAGCTGCGTCATCTGGCCCTGCGTATGGGCCACCACACCGGAGAAGGTCTGGTGACGTTGGTCAGTACTCGCCCCATTCAGGGGTTTACGGAAGCTGCCCAGGACTGGCTGGAGTCCTATCCTGAGCTGGTGGGGGTTTGTCTGAACCTGAATCCGGCTAAAACGAATGCCATCTTTGGCTCCGAAACGCGTTGCATGGCTGGGCGTGATCACCTGATCGAAACATTTTTGGGACTGCAGCTGCGCATTGGTCCGACCACCTTCTTCCAGGTCAATACGGCCCAGGCCGAACGACTGGTGCAGGTGATTCTCGAGCAGCTGGCCCTGACCAGCGCGGACACCGTCATTGATGCCTACTGCGGCATTGGCACCCTGACATTGCCCCTAGCTCAGCAGGCCGGATACTGCATTGGCATTGAGACCCAGTCTGCGGCGATTGCGCAGGCGCAGCACAATGCTGCCCTCAATCAGATTGAGTCGGTTGATTTTCACGTCGGTAAGGTGGAGTCGCTGCTCAGCACGCTGGCGGCCGATGTCGATATTGTGGTGCTGGACCCGCCCCGGAAGGGCTGTGCCCGGGAGGTGCTGTCGGTCCTGACCCAAACGAAACCGGCCCGGATTGCCTATATGAGCTGCAATCCCTCCACCCTGGCGCGGGATCTAAAAATCCTTTGTGAACAAGGCGGCTATCGACTGACACGGGTGCAGCCTGCCGATTTCTTTCCCCAGACCGCCCATGTAGAGTGTGTGGCCTTTCTGGTAGCTTAGAATCGCCTACCGCGATTTTAAGCTGCGATGAAATTTAGTGCGTTAGTTCCTCAGCTCGATTTGGCCCTTGCTTCTAGCCTGGATGCGACACCGG